>CAZJEJ010000027.1:0-23172 GCA_964544945.1 uncultured Gammaproteobacteria bacterium
TTCATTCGACCGATCGCCTCCAATTTCACCGCGCAAAACTTGAATTCGGGTATCTTGCCAAACGGGTCGAGCGCTTCGTTGGTGAGTAGATTGGCTGCCGCTTCGTGGTAGCAAAATGGAATGAAAACTTCGCCTCTTTTTAATGCCGAGTCAGGGCGCGCGAAGGCGCGTAACTCTCCGCGACGTGATCTGGCGATAATCTCACTCCCGGGTTCTATTCCAATCGCCTGTAGATCCTCCTGGTTGACGTATACCACCGGTACCGGTTCGATTGCATCGAGCACTTCTGCCCGACGGGTCATCGAACCCGTGTGCCAGTGTTCAAGCTGACGACCCGTGATGAGTATCAGCGGATATTCGTCGTCGGGTAGCTCGTCTGCGAAAATCGCCTTCGCTGCTACCAGCCTGGCCTTGCCGTTTTCAGTCGGAAACTGCTCGACAAAAACAACACCCTGCCCGGGATCGCGCTCATCTTTACAGGGATAAGTCACCGAGCCGTCGCGTTCGAGTCGATCCCAGCTAATCCCGGATATACTCTCCATCGCGCCGCGCATTTCATCGTACACCTCGGATACGTGCTGGTAGTTCCAGTCGAGTCCGATTCCTTTGCCAATATCGCGAATAATCCACAAATCCTGCCTGGCCTCTCCAGGCAGGGGTACCGCGGCGCGCCCGAGTTGTACACGTCGGTCGGTATTCGACACGGTACCGTCCTTTTCGGCCCAACCCGAAGCGGGTAACACGACATCCGCGAATGCCGCAGTCTCGGTGAGAAACATATCCTGGACTACGAGGTGATCGAGTGCAGACAAGGCCGCACGCGCATGGTTTAAATTGGGATCGGACATGGCTGGGTTCTCGCCCATGATATACATACCGCGAATACCGCCATCGAGAATTTCATGCATGATTTCGACTACGGTCAAACCCGCCTTTTTGTCGAGCTCGGCGTTCCAGTACCGTGAAAACCAGGCGCTGGCTTCAGGGTTGTCGACACCCTGGTAATCTGGGAACATCATTGGAATCAGACCCGCGTCGGAGGCGCCCTGAACATTGTTTTGACCACGCAATGGGTGTAGTCCTGTACCGGGGCGCCCGATTTGACCACTAAGCATCGACAGGGCTATCAGGCAGCGTGAATTGTCGGTACCGTGAATATGTTGCGATATACCCATGCCCCAGAAGATCATCGAGCCTTTAGAAGTTGCAAACAGACGCGCTACTTCACGTACCGTATTGGCCGGGATACCGGTGACTGCTACCATTTTCTCCGGGCTGAAATCAGCCACGTTGGCCTTAATTTCATCGTAGCCGGTGGTACGCTCAGCGATGAATTTATCGTCGGTTAATCCTTCCTCGACGATTACGTGCAATATCGAATTCAACAGCGATACGTCGGTCGATGCATTAAATTGTAAAAAATGTGTCGCGTGGCGGGCCAAATCGGTTCGACGCGGATCGAGCAGTATGAGTTTCTTGCCATCCTTGATCGCGTTCTTCATAAACGTAGCCGCAACTGGATGATTGGTGGTTGGGTTAGACCCTATCACCAGGAAAACCTCTGCATGCTTTACATCCTCGACCTGGTTCGAAACCGCACCCGAGCCTATACCTTCGAGCAACGCGGCGACGCTTGACGCGTGACACAGGCGTGTGCAGTGATCGACATTGTTGGTGCCAAAACCAGTACGCACCAGTTTTTGAAACAGGTAGGCTTCTTCATTACTGCCCTTGGCCGAACCAAATCCTGCCAGACCCGTGCCACCCAGTTCCTCCTTGATCTTTTTTAAACCACCGGCAGCAAGCGCCGTTGCTTCTTCCCAGCTCGCCTCACGAAACATTTTGGATGGATCGTCGGGGTCAAAATGTTCGTTTAAACCCTTGGGTACGCCTTCCCGGCGAATTAACGGTTTGAGTAGACGTTGTGGATGGTTGACATAGTCGAAGCCGTAGCGACCCTTGACGCAGAGTCGATTAAAGTTGGCAGGACCATCACGCCCTTCAACCCGAATAATCTTATCGTCCTTGACGTGGTAGGTGAGCAGACAGCCGACACCGCAATAGGGGCAGACCGAGTCGACCTTGCGGTCGGCTTCTATTTGATGCGCACCGCTGGCATTGCTGAGCGCACCGGTTGGGCAGGCTGCCACGCACTCGCCACAGGCAACGCAGGAAGATTCTCCCATCGGATCGTCGAGATCGAACACAATTTTGGCATGGTGCCCACGTTGGGCGTATCCAATTACATCGTTTACCTGCGATTCACGGCAGGCGCGCAGGCAGCGAGTACACTGAATACAGGCGTCGAGATTGACCGCAATCGCCGGATGCGTCAGATCGGCCACGGGTTGATGTCGTGGTTGAAAACGGGGTTCACCCATTTCGAGTTTTTGCGCCCACTGGGTCAATTCATTGTCCAGCGTGTAAGCCTGTTGTGGCATATCGCTAAGCAATAGTTCGAGTACCAGCTTTTGTGACTTTTCGGCACGTTTGTTATTCGAATGCACCACCATGCCCGGCGTCGGTGCGCGGCAGCAACTTGGAGCCAGTACGCGTTCGCCTTCAATTTCGACCATGCAGGCACGACAGTTGCCATCGGCACGTAGCCCTTCTGTATAACACAGATGTGGAATATCGGTGCCAGCGCGTTTGGCTGCCTGGATAATCGTTTCGCCCGGTAGCGCTTCGATAGAATTTCCGTTTAAAGTAAATTCGATAGTTTCAAAATCGGTGTCGGGCCTGGCTGACATTATTCGCCCCCCTCCGTCTCTAGCTCCTGGGGAAAGTACTTGATCACCGACAACATCGGGTTCGGTGCTGCCTGCCCCAGACCACAGATCGAGGCATCGATCATAACCGTGGATAAATCGTTGAGCTGGTCAACATTCCAGTCATCGGTTTCCATGATACTAACGGCTTTTCCGGTGCCCACGCGACAGGGTGTGCACTGACCGCAGGATTCGTGCGCGAAGAATTTCATCGAATTGAGGGCTGCCTGTTTGGCACTGTCCTGATTCGACAGCACAATCACCGCCGCCGAACCGATAAAACAGCCATAAGGTTGCAGCGTGTCGAAATCGAGCGGAATATCGCCCAGCGAGGCGGGTAAAATGCCACCCGATGCACCACCCGGAAAGTAGCCATAAAACGCATGCCCGTCGAGCATGCCACCACAAAATTCGTCGATTAACTCCCTGATCGTGATACCAGCCGGTGCCAGGTGAACACCAGGGATTTTCACGCGTCCGGATACCGAAAAACTGCGCAGGCCCTTACGGCCATTGCGGCCTTTTGAATCAAACCATTCGCTACCCTTTTCTATAACATCTCGCACCCAAAACAGCGTTTCACAGTTTTGTTCGAGCGTTGGGTAGCCAAACAAACCGACCTCCGCTACGTATGGAGGGCGCAGGCGAGGGATACCACGCTTGCCTTCGATCGATTCGATCATCGCCGATTCCTCACCGCAGATATAGGCACCCGCTCCGCGACGTAATTCAATTTTTGGCAGATCGTAATGGGATTTAGCTTGCAGATCTTCGATCGCAATACGCAGATTTTCCCTGACCGAGGGGTATTCATCGCGCACATAGATATAACACGCGTCAATATCGATTACCCGAACGGCGATTAACATTCCCTCAAGGAAACGATGCGGATCGGAAAGCATATAAAATCGATCCTTAAAAGTACCCGGTTCACCTTCGTCGATATTGACTGCCATCATGCGTGGCCCGGGCTGATCGCGCAGGATGCCCCATTTACGTCCGACCGGAAAACCGGCGCCACCGAGGCCGCGTAAAGCGGTACTCTCTAGTACCTCGATGATCGCATCACCGCTAGTTTTGCCCCTGAGCAATTTGTCGTAAAGCTGGTACCCTCCCTGGGCCCTGTATGCATCGAAATCGATACTGTTTTCGGGCATGGGCTGAGTATGATCCCCCGCATCGATAGCTACCTTGACGCTCTCGGTACTAGCGTGATCAATGGTATTTTGCCCGACCACTGCAACCGGGGCCCGGTCGCAACGACCGACGCAGGGCACGCGTTGCACCCGTACGCCACTCCCGAGTGAGTTTTCGAGTGTAGAAATTAAATCTTCAGCGCCGGCCAACTCGCAACTCACCGACTCGCACACCCGCACGGTCAATGCTGGCGGTGCACTATCATTTTCCTTCACCACGTCGAAGTGGTGATAAAAACTGGCTACTTCGTAAACTTCGGTCGGGGCAAGTTTCATTTCACTTGCAAGCGCCACCAGGTGCACAGCCGACAGGTGACCGTATTTATCCTGAATCTTGTGCAGGTGCTCGATGAGCAAATCCCTGGCTCGGGATTCGTCGCCCAGGATTGACTGGACTTCCAGCAAGGCATTGATGTCCACGATCCTGCCTTTGGTTTTCCCTCGATTACGTTTGCCACGATGATCAGTAATCCGGGATTTTTTATCTGCTAATGACATAGAGGCCCTAAACGGTTTTATTACGGCTTTGCGCATTTAGTCGCATCGGTCACATATTGCTATCTTGAAAAGGAATTATCTTATCCACTGTCCATGAGTTTGGGAAGCCCCTGCTTGACACATTCCAGCGGGCAAAACATTATTACGCCATGTCTGCGCTGAGCCAGTTACTACGTGATATTGAACAAGCCAAATTTTCGAGCCTGGCACGGAAGGACTGGCGGCCCAGACGCAGCGGCATAATCGAGCGCGAGGGGCGCAGACATTTAACCATTAGCAGTATGGGCACACAGTTCGACCCTGGCTGTACAGATGAATGAGGGTTCGAAGGAGTCACAATGAAAGGCACGCACGAATACGAAGATGACCCGCGTAATGCATCGATCCTTATCGACATCAATGGAAAAATATTTCCACGAAATGAAGCCAGGGTATCGGTTTTCGACAGCGGATTTATTCTTGGCGACGGTGTCTGGGAAGGTTTGCGCGTTCATCGTGGCAAGATAGCGTTTATCGACCAGCATCTCGAACGTCTATACGGCGGCGCGAAAGCGCTCGACATGGATATCCCGATTTCAACACAGCAACTGGGCGAACGGCTATACCGGCTACTCGAACGAAACGATATGCACGACGGGGTTCACATTCGCCTGATGGTATCGCGTGGGGTCAAGGCAACTCCTTACCAGGACCCCCGAATCACCATCGGCCCCCCGACTATCGTGATTATTCCAGAATACAAACAGGCGCTTCCGGAAACTGCTACCAAAGGTATTCGACTGTTTACCGTGCATGTAAGGCGCGGATACCCCGACGTGCAGGATCCAAAGCTGAACAGCCACTCCAAACTCAACTGCATTACAGCCTGTATTCAGGCCACCAAAGCTGGCGCAGACGAAGCATTGATGCTCGACCCGCACGGCTTTGTCGCGACCTGCAATTCGACGCATTTCTTTATCGTTAAAAAAGGCCAGGTCTGGACATCGAGCGGCGATTACTGTCTCGACGGCATCACCCGCGGGGTGGTAATTCGGCTTTGCGAACAAAATGATATTCCAGTATTTCAGAAAAACTTCAGCCTCACCGAGGTGTACAGCGCCGACGAAGCCATGGTTACCGGAACCTTTGCCGGTCTCGCCCCGGTATGCGAAATCGACGGCCGCTGCATTGGCAACGGTAAGCGCGGACCGATGGTCGAATCCCTGCAACGGCTCTACATGGCCTTACTCGAACAGGAATGTAGATAAACCGATGGCTACACACCGAATCGCGATGTGGTCCGGTCCGCGAAATATTTCGACGGCGATGATGCGTGCCTGGGAAAATCGTAGCGACTGTACGGTCTGGGACGAACCGCTTTACGGTCATTATCTGTTCAAGACCGGTATTTCACACCCGGGCGCCGATGAAATTATCGCTAATCAGGGCCACGACTGGAGGGATATTGTGCGGCGTTGCACCGGCGACGCGCTGCATCAAAAGTCGGTGTTTTACCAAAAACACATGACCCTGCATATGCTACCCGAAATAGATCGGGGCTGGCTCTCGAAGTTGACGAATTGCTTTTTGATTCGCGATCCAGAATCGGTGATCGCCTCCTACGCTGCCGTTCGCAATGAACCGACCCTGCAGGATATCGGTTTTGTGCAACAGGCCGAACTGTTCGACACTGTCGCAGACACTAGCCAGGCTAAGCCACTGGTGATCGATAGCAAAGATTTTCTGCTCGATCCTGAAGCCATGTTAATCGCAATCTGCGCTCGCCTCGGACTTGATTTTGAATCCAGCATGTTGCATTGGCCGACCGGATCACGCGAAAGCGATGGTGTCTGGGCCAAACACTGGTATGGCTCGGTGTGGAATTCTAGTGGGTTTGCGACTTACCGCGAGAAACCCCTGTCTCTGAGCGCCAGAGAAATGGCCATCGCAGAAGAGGCCAGACCTTACTACCAGCATCTGTACGAAAACCGACTTCAGGTTTAATCCTTTCGAGATATTGCCCGGCAGGTTACACTCTAGCAACCATAACTTCAGGCTTTTAAGGTAGAAGGGATTATGACAAAACCTCAAATTCTTACCCCTGCCCCAGGTAGTCGAATCGTCAAAGACGAGGCTGATGTCATTTTATTCGGCCAACCCCCTGAGGTTTTGAAAGGCTTGCTACGCGAAGGTATTACCAGTTTTGATACCCTGGTGCTGACCGACGTGAAAGAAAAGAATGGGTCATTACTCAACAACCTTGAATTTCCTTTCTATTTTTTTCTGTTTATTGCCAGGGGTCTGGACGAACATCGCAAAATTAATTTGGTCGGCGACAAAGAATCGATCAGCCAGGCGTTACGTCTTTTGCGGTTTACCCTGTTTGGCCCGACTAGCGAAGAACTCGAAAAGTGGCAGGCTCCCCAGGAGCTCAGCGACGAATGGCTGGCAGTATCCGAATACCTGGCGCTCAAAGACGACAAAGGGCGCATCATTCCGGTAGAGGATTTTTTTAACCTGATCCCCTATGAGAACAACATGGCGGTAACCGGGGGTTTGGCAATCGAACGCACCGGCATAGATCAATATCTGGTTTCGAGTCAAGGAGGTGATTTACAGGTCGACCTCAATAGCGATATAGAGATAACCCCATCCTATCCAGTGCCGATGGATTATGTGCCAGGGGGCCTGGCCAAAATGGGAATCGAGGTGCTCGGCGGTGCTTCCGGGTTTTCTACTGAAGAGCCCTGCACTGGCCTCGCCCTGTGTTATAACGGCGATTATATTCTGATCGATTCGATCCCGTTTCTCGACCAGCATCTTTATGCTCGTGGCATCTCGAAGAATCAGATATCGGCAGTATTTTTAACTCATTTGCACGACGACCACTGTTCTATTTTTCCATTACTGGAAATGCCTCACCGGGTAGAAATTATTACCACCAGGCAAATTTATCTTATGGCGATGGAAAAGCTCAGCTGTAGCCTGGGCTGGTCTACGGCTGTTATCGAAGAACACTTTAGTTTGATTGAGGTTAAGCCGGGTGAAACAATCAATTACTACGGACTGACTATTGAAGTCCATACCACGGTACACAGTATTCCCACCATCGGAGCCACATTTTCCACTATACACAAGGGACATTTCCGCGATGTTTGTATCGTCGGCGACAATCAAAACCTGACATCGGTAAGACAAATGAACGAGGCGGGTATCGTGCGTGATTCAACCCTCGAGTCGCTGGACCATCTATATACCCATGGCTTTCACCTGTTAATCGCAGATGGAGGTGCCGGGGCAATACACGGTGATCCTGCCGACGCTCTCCAGTCGAAAGCAGAGCGCGTGGTTTTTGTGCATGTTGACAAGATTCCCAAAGAACTGGATACGACTTTTTCGGTTGCCAGTTCCGGCAAACACTATACCTTGCTGGAAGGCGACAGCAATATTTACACATCGCAAATAAACCATTACCTGACGCTGTGGTTGGGCCTCCCATTCCCCAATCGGTGGATGCGAAACCTGCTCGCAGAACAGGAAATTTATCGTTACAACAGGGAAGACGTGATTATCGTGCAAAATGCCAGCACACATGGTTACGTATACCTGATTCTCACTGGATACTGTGAAGTCGTCCGCCACGACGGTGAAAAACGCCATAAGATTGCCACCTTACAGGCTGGAGACATAATCGGCGAAATGGCCATTTTAACCGGCACCGGGGTTCGAAACGCCAGCGTCGTAGCAAAAACACCGGTTACCGTGTGTATTTTTGGCGAAGAGACATTTCGCAATTTCATCCTGTATAGCGGATTGCAACGCCAACTGGAAAAACGCTGGTTATTACGCCCGGTGATAAAACTATTACCGCAATATGCCGACCTGTCATCGATAGTAACGGACAAAATATCCCGAATTGCCGACTGGCAGGTGATCAAAGGAGGTAACACATTATCGATTGGCAACACCAGTTTATATATCTTTGTAGAAGGTGATGGTGCTGTCGTCAACGTCAACGATTCTGAGGTCAAGGCAATCAACGGTGAAGAATTTGGCTGGCGACCCTATACCGACAACAACCCGGTTGAGTTCCACGCTACTACCGATTGTGGACTACTCACGATGGATGCTGAAAAGTATACGGCACTACTAAAGTCTGCCCCACAACTTAATTATCAAACCCGCAAACGGCTAGCAAATGAAGGCAGCGAAAGCGCCGACTGGCTGCTCGGGGAAGTATCGATTTACTAATTCCACGTTCAATTAAAGACGAAACATATATACCGATTTGTTCGGCTTGGTGTTAAAGTTCCTTTAAACCATAACCGAAGGAAATACCTACCGGGCAATAATGTCCACGACTGGGAACGAATCCCCATTGCTGCTTTTCTTAATTGATCGAATACGATGACATTACTGACTATTAAGAATATGTGTATCGATTTTCCCAGCCGCAAGGAAGTGTACCGGGCGGTCGATAATGTCAGTTTGAACCTGAGTCCTGGTGAAATTCTTGGCCTCGTCGGCGAGTCCGGTGCGGGTAAGTCGACGATCGGCAACGGTATCGTGCAATTACTCAGCGCGCCAGGCCGTTTAAGCGCTGGTGATATTTACCTTAACGACGAGCTGATTTCGAAATTTAATTCCAGGGAAATCCTGAAAATACGCGGCTCTCGCGTTGGCTTCATATTTCAGGACCCAATGACTTCGTTAAACCCCCTGTTCACGGTAGAAAATCAACTGGTAGAAACCATTACCACAAATCTGCCAATGAACCGGCGGCAAGCCAGACGATACGCGATAGAATTGCTCGACCAGGTTGGCATTTCCGAACCCGAAATTAGAATAAAACAATTTCCCCACCAGTTTTCCGGTGGTATGCGTCAACGCGTTGTGATAGCTATTGCACTGGCTGGAAAACCCGATCTGATCATTGCCGATGAACCCACTACTGCACTCGATGTCTCGGTCCAGGATCAAATTCTTTCATTGATCAAAAAACTTTGCCAGGAAAGAAATGTCGGCTGTCTGTTAATCACCCACGACATGGGAGTAATCGCCAGCGTTACCGACAGGGTTGCAGTTTTGTATCAGGGTAAACTGGTCGAGATCGGTACTACCGCCCAGGTTCTCGGGGCGCCCCGACACGAATACACTCGCAGCTTGATTAGCGCGGTACCCAGATCGAACATAAAAGTAGACCGATTTCCACTGGTAGAATATATTGAAACAACGCAAAAAGGCTTGAAGAGCATCGATGTTTCGACCCACTGGTTAGGACAAGGTGAACGCCACGAACACAATGACGATTTGCTCGTGATTGAAAACCTGAACCTACGATTTATCACCCGTGATGCGATGCTCGAGCGCAACCGACGATACCTGCAGGCGACATCTAACGCCAGCTTGACGATCAAGCAAGGTGAAACTTTTGGCCTGGTCGGCGAAAGCGGGTCGGGCAAGTCAACCATCGCTCGTATGGTAGCGGGCTTGCAAAAACCTGATAGTGGTTCGATCCGCTTCGACGGCATCGAACTGGTCGATAACCCGGACCCTTCCGCATTGCGACGCGCGCACCTGCAAATTCAAATGGTTTTTCAAAACCCCTATTCATCTCTCAATGGGCGCATGAGAATCGATGATATTATTGCCGAGCCAATACTTTTCCATAAACTGGCTTCGCCCGACCAGGTTGCGCAAATCGTCGGCGATCTGCTCGATCACGTTGGTCTCGGCCGCCGATCAGGGAGCAAATATCCGCACGAATTTTCTGGCGGCCAACGGCAAAGAATTTCCATCGCGCGAGCACTCGCGAGTCGCCCCCGGCTTTTAATTTGCGACGAACCAACATCGGCACTCGACGTATCGGTGCAGGCACAAATACTGAACCTGCTGAAGGATTTGCAGGATCAACTCGGGCTGACCATGCTGTTTATCAGCCATGACCTGCCGATAATTCGACAAATGAGCGACCGTGTGGCGATCATGCGCCACGGAAAAATTCTCGAAACTGCTGATAGTGAGCAGTTTTTTGAAAACCCGCAAAATCCTTATAGTATCGAGTTGTTGAACCTGATGCCACGCTTCGACCAGGTGTATGCTCAGCCCTCTACCACGATACAGGCGGATAATTGATTTTTAGTGGCTTTTATTTAAAAACCACTGTTTACACTAACGACTAAAATAAAAGGAGACGCAGTATGAAACTCAAATTTATGCTAATGGCGAGTCTGCTGGGTGCCAGCTTGCTGGCATTCACGGGCGCAAATGCCAAAACCCTGAAACTGGCCTACGATGCCGACCCGGTAACACTCGATATACACGAGCAGTTATCGGGGGGTATTCTGCAATTGTCGCACATGTCCTTCGATCCATTGATCCGCTGGACCAAGGATCTCACGTTTGAAAATCGCCTGGCGACCAGTTATAAGCGACTTAACTCGACCACGGTACGATTCAATTTACGCAAGGGCGTCAAGTTCCACAGCGGCAATCCCATGACCGCTGCCGATTTCAAATGGACATTCGATCGTTTGAAAGTCAGCCCCGACTTTAAAGGAATATTCACTAATTTTACCGCGCTCAACGTCGTCGATGACTATACTATTGACCTGGTAACGAGCGGTCCTTACCCACTGGTATTGCATACCGCAACCTATATCTTCCCGATGGATAGCAAGTTCTATACCGGTACCGATGCCAACGGTAACGATAAGGGTGCAATCGTGAAAAATGGCGCTTCGTTCGCGTCTACCAACCTGTCTGGCACAGGGCCTTACATGGTGACCTCACGTGAGCAGGGTGTGAAAGTTGTATTCGAGCGTTTCAAGGACTACTGGGACAAGAGTTCACCTGGTAACGTCGATCGCATTATTTTTACCCCGATCAAGGACGAGCAAACTCGTGTCGCCGCGCTACTGTCAGGCGACGTGGACTTTATCGCGCCGGTGTCGCCCAACGACTTTGGCCAAATCAGGAGTAGCAGCAAAGCCGATCTGGTGACCATGCCCGGTACTCGTATCATCACCTTTCAATTGAATCAGAATCGTCGTGTTGAATTTAAAAACCCCCGGGTTAGACAGGCCATCGTACAGGCTGTGAATAACACCGCGATCGTGAAGAAAATCATGAAAGGTTTTGGCACCGCCGCTGGTCAATTCAGTCCTGAAGGATACCTTGGATACAACCCCGGCCTGAAGCCTCGCTATAACCTGAAGCTGGCGAAAAAGCTGATGAAAGAAGCGGGTTACGAAGACGGCTTTAGTGTCACCATGATGGCGCCGAACAACCGCTATGTGAATGACGACAAGATCGCGCAGGCAGTAGCGGTAATGCTCGCCAAGATAAACATCAAAGTCGATTTGCAGACCATGCCCAAGGCGCAATACTGGCCGGCATTTGATGACCGGGCGGCTGATATTATGATGATTGGCTGGCATTCGGATACCGAGGACAGCGCCAATTTTTACGAGTTTCTGGCAATGACTCCGAATAGCGACACCGGTATGGGTGTTTACAATTCGGGTAACTACGGCAGCAAATTCGTCGATGAGACAACCATGGCTGCTAACCAGGAAACCGACCCGGCAAAACGGGCCAGGATGTTACAGTCGATTGAAGAACGCATTTACAACGATGCAGGATTCGTCCCACTACACTGGCAAAACCTGGCCTGGGCCGCTCGCAAAGGGGTTAATATCGACCCAATTGTTAACGCGCTCAACCTTCCATACCTGGGTGATCTAGTTATCGACTAGCCCTCCTTGTATCAGGGGCAGGAATCTTCCTGCCCCTGATTTATTGAGTACCATCTATGCTTCAGTTTTTGATTAAACGGCTGCTACAGGCCGGTCTGGTGATGTTCATCATCAGCATATTTTGCTTTGCGATCCAGGACAGCCTCGGGGACCCGACTCGTGAATTGGCGGGGATGTCGATGTCCGCGAAAGAAAGGACTAAGCTCAAAGATGATCTGGGACTAAACGACCCGCTGATCGTACAATACGGTCGCTTCGTCTCGCGTGCTTTACAGGGTGATCTGGGGACTTCCTATTTTTTCAAACAACCCGCTTTGACGGTGATTTTAAAAAAATTACCCGCCACGTTAGAACTCACTTTTGCCGCATCGATAATTATTATCGTCCTGTCGATCCCGCTCGGTGTTTTTTCGGCGATTCATCCTCGCCACTGGTTTAGTCGGTTGGTCATGGCGGTTAGCGTCATCGGTATTTCGATCCCAGTGTTTCTCACCGCGTTGGCGCTGATCTTCATATTTTCAGTCAGCCTGGGGTGGATGCCATCGTTTGGTCGGGGTGAGATAGTGCAGGTATGGGGTTACTGGAGCACTAGCTTTCTGAGTAAAGACGGTTTCCTGCATATCGTCATGCCTGCGATTGCCCTGTCGTCGATCATGCTACCGCTATTCATTCGCCTGGTACGAGCCGAAATGCTCGAAGTACTAAGCTCGGAGTACGTCAAGTTCGCGCGCGCCAAGGGCCTTGGGCCGATGCCGGTTTACATGAAACACGCATTGAAAAATACCATGCTGCCGGTCATCACGGTAGGCGGCGTGCAAATTGGCATCATGGTGGCCTACACTATTTTGACCGAGTCCGTTTTCCAGTGGCCCGGCATGGGATTTATGTTCCTCGAGGCGGTTAACCGTTCGGATATCCCGCTGATTACCGCCTATATCATGTTTGTCGGATTATTGTTCGTGATAGTCAATACGCTGGTTGACCTGACATACGGATTAATCAACCCGATGGTCGATATCGTGGGGAAAAACAAGTGATTTCATTCGGTGCCCGTTGGCAGCAACTCAAGCAGTCTGACCTGTCTTATTATTACAGCCGCGACAAGATCGCGATTGCCAGTAGCCTGATATTCCTCGTTCTCGCTTTCATGGCGTTATTCTCACCCTTGATTGCGCCCTTCGACCCTTACGATTTGCAGCAGTTAGACCTGATGGACTCCGAAATGCCGCCGGCCTGGGTGGAAGGCGCAGACCCAAGATTTTTACTCGGCACCGATGACCAGGGGCGCGACCTGTGGAGCACTATACTTTACGGTATGCGCATTTCCTTGCTCATCGGTGTTTTCGCGGTACTGCTTCAGGCGACTATCGGTATCGTGGTCGGGCTGGTATCTGGCTATATCGGCGGAAGAACTGATAGCATCCTGATGCGTATCGCCGATGTGCAGCTGTCGTTTTCGACTCTCATGGTGGCCATTATCGTACTGGCCATCGTCAAGAACGCGTTTGGTGGCCCAACTTATAGCGACTGGGCCATGGTCATCCTGATTCTGATCATCGGATTATCAGAATGGCCACAAATAGCGCGCACGGTACGCTCGTCGACCCTGGCAGAAAAAGAAAAGGAATACGTCGATGCCGCGCACGTGATGGGCTTTGGCCCGATGCGAATCATGTTCAAGCACATCCTGCCTAATTGCCTGTCGCCAATATTCGTTATTTCGACAGTGCAGATAGCGAACGCGATCATCACCGAAGCGGCTCTCTCGTTTCTTGGTCTGGGTATGCCGGTCACCCAACCCAGCCTCGGGTCGTTGATCAGCATCGGCAAGGAATACCTGTTCTCTGGCTCCTGGTGGATCACCCTGATTCCCGGCTTTTTCCTGATAGTGATCGTCATAGCGATCAACTTGATGGGGGATTTTCTGCGCGATGTATTTAATCCAAAGCTGTACAAGGAATAGCTTGTTTATTTTGACTCAGACTCGATCCGACCTACTGATGATCGAGATTAAAAAAATCCCAACCAATGGAAATACTTAGACGCAACAAAGCAGACATTGCAGAATAGCATCCTAAACAGCTGGAATGTGCGGGCATTTCGGACACTCACTTAG
Source organism: uncultured Gammaproteobacteria bacterium (assembly GCA_964544945.1). GTDB lineage: Bacteria > Pseudomonadota > Gammaproteobacteria. Next base: position 14,315 of record CAZJEJ010000027.1, read on the forward strand.
AGAAAGTCGCATAAGTACCAACGACTAGAATTGAATAACAGCAGAATTGATCTAAACTAAAAGCAGCAAGTTACAGAGATTAAAGGGTTGGCTCATCGAGTAAAACTTATCACTGTAATATCCTGGTTCTTTAGCCAAATATGCACAAAATGCTGCGTTCAATAATATATTAACAATAGACGAATGAATTTGACAAATAACAGTGGGTCTTCGGCTTCCAGATTAAAATTGCTAACCCCACTTGTCACCTTGATTGTTTTACTGGTTTTAATATTGGCTATCACTCTGTTTTATTTTAAAACCGATAGTCAAAACTATACTTTGATTCAAGACCGCATGACTCGTACCCAGTCTGTAGCGATGTCCTTTTATGAAGAAAACATTCAAGAAGATATTAGTGTCCTTCGGGCCATTATTGACACATTAAAATATGATGAAAAGCTGAGCAGGCTGTTCGCAAGCTACGATAGAAAAGCGCTACTCGAACATACAGAGCCACTGTTCATCAAGCTAAAGAACGGCTACAACATCACTCATTTTTATTTCACTAAAGTAGACAGGGTGAATTTATTGCGTGTGCATTCGCCGGAACGCTATGGTGACAGGATTAACCGTATTACGACTATTCGAGCTGAAAAAAATGGTGCGCTTGCATATGGTATTGAGCTTGGTGTTCTCGGCACGCTCACTTTAAGAGTGGTTTCACCGTGGCACGATAAACAGACAGGACGGCTTATAGGCTACGTTGAAGTAGGTATGGAGATCGACTATATCTTGAACCGTATCAGGGAAGTTTTTGGTCTCGATGTCACTTTAGTGATTTATAAGAAGTACCTGCAACGTAACGCATGGGAAGAAGGAATGCGGGTACTAGATAGAGATGCGGATTGGAATCGCTTTGAAAAGGTAGTAATTGGCGGTGCATTTTCCAGAATAGTTTCTACGGAACTGAGCGAACATTTAGATCGAGATGAGCTGACTCTTCGAGACAATGTCAAAGAACATAAACACGATGGCCAATCTTATTGGTTTCTAACGATACCAATTGAAGATGTCAACGGACGTGATGTTGGGCAATTGGCGCTGCTGGCCGATCTTACGACCGAGATTGGCGCAGCCAAGGGTACTGTATTTGTAGTCGGTACCGCCATGCTTGTGTTAGGAGGGATGTTTATTATTCTCTTTTCATGGCAGGCGAGCCGTATTGGACATCGTATTGAACATGATGAACTGGCACTTCAACAACTAGCTACTCGTGACAGCCTAACTGGGCTATATACCCGCCGCATGTTTCATCAGTATCTTGACTCAGAGCTGGAACGTGCAACTCGCTTCGGTCATCCGTTGTCATTACTTCTTATCGATATTGATTTTTTTAAAAAGGTTAATGATGACTATGGGCATCAAGTAGGTGATATTGTTTTGCAAAAGATATGTGAGCGAATTAGCAAAGAAGCACGTCAGGTCGATTATGTATGCAGATATGGCGGTGAAGAAATTGCAGTTGTCTTACCAGAAACGGATCTCCAGGCTGCCAAAAAATATGCAACCCGCATAAATAAGGCCATCTCAGCGCTAGCATTTGACATCGACAATGATCGATCAATTTCGATAACGGTCAGTATAGGTGTCTCGTCATATCCGCAACAGGCAGATACGGATACCTTCCTCATTTCTGCGGCTGATGCCGCTTTATATGACGCTAAAGAAAAAGGGCGAGACCGGGTCTGCACCTATACACCGGGTGAAGCGTCGGTAGTTATCGGAACTGCTAATATCTGACGTTCCGTACAAATGACTAAATGTCGATAGTACTTATTCGGTGAATACAGCTGCGATGAGCAGTTACTGTGAAATACCTGAAGGTCAGCTCTGTGCTGAGTCTCGGCTATTAGCACTGGCTTTAATGAGCTTCTGCTTTTAAACATACTATAAAAATCTTTATTGAAAGCTCAATTCCGAATCTATCCATACATACGTCAGATTAAGTTTGAGTCAATACGGATTAATCCCCATTCGAATTAGTTTCGCATACGTGAGTAAACTGCTTCCGCAATCATTTTCCTCAATCCACTCAAGAAACAAAAAACCGCATCATCCATTTCGCCCAGATATGCGAGTCGGGCTCACCGTTGTCGATACCGGCCCAGGCTTTTTCTATTTCGTCGTCCGACATTTTTTCTACCGTTGCGGCGAGAAAATTATTCATCGCGCGCTTGGGTTGCTCCGGATGGCCCTGCAGGCTCAGGATATTGTCACCCAGCGTATAGGCGAAGTCGGGATATTCTTCGGTTTGCGCGAAGCTCTGCGCCTTCTCGGGCAGTCGGGTCACTCGCTCCTGGTTGAAATGGTAGAGACCAGTACGCGCCGCGTATGGCTCCATCCATTCGTACTGCCGGGTAATGTCCAGCGAGTAATTGCCTATCGCCCAACCCTGCTCATTCCTGCCGACTTCACCACCAAACGCTTTCGCTACCAGTTGATGGCCAAAACAGGAAGCGACGATACGTTTTTGGCATTGATCGGCTTCCAGCACCAGGTTCGACAGGCGCTGAATCCAGTCTAAATCGTCATTCGCGCTAGCGGGACTGCCGGTCAGCAGGTAGGCATCGTATTCGTGTACCGACGGTGGGAAATTATTTTCGGATACATAGTAGGTATCAAGCTGGGCCTGTGGATTCTCTGGTGCTAACAGATCGACAAATTTTTGTGCATCGGTGAACCCTTCATCGTCACTCCAGTAAACTTCAGGCACGGCATCGAGTATGGCGATCTTGATCGGTTGAATCATCGGGTAGTAGCATCTTGCAATTGAGTCCCTGAAAGTGTGCAAGAACCGGTACAATCAGGTCAACAGCTTTTGTTGGACAATTTTCATTTAAACCAAACACCCTGGAGACTAGCGCATGACCCCAGAAGAATTTCGTAATGCCGGCCACCGCATGATCGACTGGATCGCCGACTATCGAACCAATATCGATCAAATGCCAGTACGCGCGCAGGTTAGCCCCGGGGAAATCAAAAAGCACTTACCCGAGAGTGCACCCGAAGCACCCGAAACAATAGACCGATTATTCCTCGACCTGGAAAAAATTGTGCTTCCCGGCATCACCCAGGTGCAACACCCAATGCACTTCGGCTGGTTTCCATCGAATGCCTCGCTCGCTTCTGTGCTCGGCGACATCGCCAGTTCCGGGCTCGGCACCCTGGGTATTTCATGGGAGAGTTGCCCGGCCCTGACCGAAGTCGAGCAGGTGGTCTGTGACTGGATGCGCCAGTTGACCGGTCTCTCCGAGCAGTGGGAAGGCACGATACACGATACTGCATCCACCGCCTGTTTGACCGCGCTTTTGCTGGCCCGCGAACAGGCGAGTGAGTATTCACAAAATAATGGTGGTTTGCAATCTGCACCCAAACCCCTGATTGTCTATACCACAGAAGAAGCGCATTCGTCGGTCACCAAGGCTGCCCTACTGGCAGGATTTGGCAAACAAAATCTGCGCCTGGTCGAATACGACCCCACCACCCGGGCAATGATACCCGACGCCCTCAAAACCCGCATCGAACAGGATATCGCCGACGGTTACCTGCCTGCCGCGGTAGTAGCATCGGTTGGTTCTACCGGGGTGACCGCATTCGATCCGGTTGCCCGGATCTCTGACATCACAGGGCCGTACAAGATCTGGCTTCACGTTGACGCGGCAATGGCCGGTAGTGCTATGTTACTTCCCGAGTGTCGTCATTTGTGGGAGGGGGTCGAAGCGGCCGATTCAATTTCCTGGAACCCGCATAAATGGATGGGTACCATCCTCGATTGTGCTTTGTTTTACGTAAAAGATCCCGAGCATTTGATACGAGTGATGTCGACCAACCCCAGTTATTTAAGATCCAGCGTGGATGAGGAAGTGACCCAGTATCGCGACTGGGGAATCCCGCTAGGACGACGATTCCGTGCCCTGAAACTCTGGTTCCACCTGAAACTCGACGGCCTCGACGCCATTCGTAAACGCCTGCGCCGCGATCTTGATAACGCTCGATGGTTGGCCGCCGAAGTAGGAAAAACCCCGGACTGGCGAGTAGTAACCCCGGTCAATCTACAAACTGTCTGCATCGTTCACGAACCGGCGGGTCTTAAAGGAGAAGCGCTTAACGCACACACTCTCGCCTGGGCCGGTGAGATCAATCAATCTGGCAAAGCCTTCATAAGCCCGGCTAAAATCAATGACTGCTGGCTAGTTCGTGTATCTATCGGGGTCGAAACATGCGATCGCGAGCATGTAAAAAATCTCTGGGAACTGATCAAGAGCACCGCTTCTTCAGAATTCGCTGGTTTGACGATGAACAAATCATAAATAGACAGGTCGAAATGGGAAAGACATTACCGTGTAAAAGCGATACATTACGCGATCGTTAAATTAACCACTATAAACAGCAAGACTCGATGGCAAATATTACCTGGAAAACCGAAGGCGGAAATAACATTACCGTCGATGTCGAAGACGGCCTGAACCTGATGGAAGCAGCGACCGATAATAATGTTCCCCTCATCGAAGGCGAATGCGGCGGTTGTCTGTCCTGCGCTACCTGCCATGTATATGTCGATGACGAATGGCTGGCAAAAACTGGTGAAGTCGATGAGATCGAGGATATGATGCTCGATATGGTCGATGTCGAAAGACGCGACAATAGTCGATTAAGTTGCCAGATTGTCGCTGGACCAGAACTAGATGGGTTAGTATTGCTGGTTCCTGAACCCGAATAAGGAGCAGGCAGTGGACAAACCAATCGTGGTGGTTGGCGCCGGGCAGGCGGCCGCCTCGTTTATCTCTCGCCATGTAGTGCTCGGTAGCGGCACACCGTTATTGCTGATCGGCGAAGAGTCGGTGCCCCCATACCATCGGCCACCGCTATCGAAAAAATATATGTCCGGCGAGCTCGCACGCGAGCGCCTGTTCATCCGTTCCGAACAATGGTATCCCGACCAGGGTATCGCCACGCTGTTCGATACTCGCATCGAGTCGATCGACCCGGCAAATAAGCAGGTAGTAACCGAATCGGGTGAGAATATCGCCTACCAAATACTGCTGCTTTCTACTGGATCGAGCCCGCATACCTTACCCGTAGAAATCGGAGGTAAACTCAACGGGGTTTATACGCTGAGGAGCATCGCCGATGTCGAGGTCATGAGACCCGAGCTCCAGCCAGGGCGTAAACTTTTAATCATCGGCGGTGGCTATATAGGGCTCGAAACCGCGGCAGTGGCGCGTAAACTAGGGCTTGAAGTCACTCTGCTAGAGATGACGAAACGCATCCTGCAACGCGTCGCAGCGCCCGAAACATCGGACTTTTTCCGCCGACTCCACCAGGACCATGGTGTCGATATTCGTGAATCAACCCAAATGGTTCGTTTTACCGAACAAGCTGGGAGGGTGCGTGGCGCCGAACTAGCCAGTGGTGAGCAACTGGATGCCGACCTGGTACTGGTTGGTATCGGTGGAACACCCAATACCGCTCTCGCCAAACGGGCGGGGCTGGAATGCGAAAATGGTATCGTGGTAAGCGAAACCTGCCAAACTTCGGATCCGGACATTTACGCTGCTGGTGACTGCACCAGTTTTAAACGTAACGGGCAACATATTCGTCTTGAATCGGTGCAAAATGCGGCCGATCAGGGTGATCTGGTTGCGCGCGTACTGGCGGGCGAGCAGGTTATTTACGAATCGACTCCCTGGTTCTGGTCGGATCAATACGACTGCAAGCTGCAAATCGCCGGGTTGAATATCGGATACGACCAGACCGTATACCGACCGGGCGCGAGACCCGACAGCCAGTCGATTTGGTATTACTGCGAAAATCGACTGATCGCGGTCGACGCGATGAATGACCCGCGCGCCTATGCGATGGGGAGAAAAATCATCGGTGCCGGAATGAATCCGGCGCCACAGCAAATTGCCGATCCGGGTGTCGATTTAAAATCGCTGGCGAAGTGATCCTCGCCGTATAGCAATAATCGCGACATTGCCGCGATTAACAGCGGAGGTTTTCAATCGGAAAGATGCCCCTGATTTAGTGGGTAATACCTGTAAAGTCGAATGAATTCAACCTAACCAGCATAATTTACCCCCCTACCTGTAGGCCAGTATCGTATTGCGTGGCCGAATCGCAAAACCCAGTAGCTTATCGCCCAGCTCGGTGTAAGCTTCGAACCGCTGCTTGATGTCTCGCACATAGTTGACCGGTTCTTTACCATTGACATATCCATAGCGCGCTTTGCGCGCATATTTTTTTTCAGATAACAACAACATCGCTGTCTCGGTATGCGAAAACCACCGGTCCGGATCGCGCCCAATACTTTTCGCTAAACGGCGCGCGTCCTGTACGTGTCCAACCCCGGCATTATAGGCAGCAAGCGAAAACCACAATCGCTCAGATATCGGTAGCTTGTCTGAAAATCGATCGCGCAACCAGTCCATATACTTAATACCAGCCATGATACTGATGTCCGGTTTCCCAAGATCCCTGATTCCGAGCGAACGAGCGGTACGCGGCATCAACTGCATCAACCCACGCGCACCGGACAGGGACCTGGCCTTCGGGTTAAAACGGCTTTCCTGGAACATTTGCGCGGTAATCAAACGCCAGTCAAACCCATACTCATCGGAATATTTCTGCACCAGATTGTCGTAAGGCGATATTTGCCCCTCGAGCGATTCTAAAGCCTGATCGCGCGCAAGCCTTACCACCGAGCGGCGGCCTTTGAAATATTTTTGATAAAGCACATTATAATATTCACCCTTGTAAATACGCTTGATAAACGCGTCGAGCGCGGCCCGCAAGTCGGTATTTCGTACGCGAACGGCTATTGCGTGCGGTATTTCGTCGGCTACTTCAAAGACGGATTTGACCGCGACCGACCTGGCTAGCTCGATATCGAGAATTTGCTCGTCTACCATAGTCGCCTGGTAGCGACCACTCGCAACCTGCTGAATCAACTGCTCGGGTTCGACGCTATCTCCGGAAGCGCGTAGGTTTAAATTCGCTCCCTGTTGCTGCAGTTTCGACAGAGTATCCCAGTAACTGCTATCGCGTCGGACGACAATAGTTAATTGATCCAGATCGAAATTCTGGCTGGCGGCCTCGTCTTGTTGTACCACTATATGCTGGCGTGCATAGTGATAGGGTCGGGAATACTCGATACCAAGCCGTCGCTGAGATTCACTCGGATCAAGAAATCCCATCGCCATGTCCGCTTTCCCTTCGAGTAACCAACGTGACATTTCCCGGCGATTGGACGGCACAACGACTTCGAGACGTAAATCATGGTAACGCGCGAATTCTCGTGCGAGATCGTATTCGAACCCCATCAATTCTCCACGGTAGAGAAAATACGAGGCTGCATTATTACGCAATAGTACACGCAACACGCGCCGTTTCCTGATCTGATCGAAATCGCCTCTAAACAGGGACTTATCGTCACTCGCCATATGTTCCAGTTGCAGGAACTTATTGATTTCGTTCACCAGTCGTGGCGCATCCTTACGAATTCCCCAGCCGATATCGCGCTTCCCACTGAAGTTTGTTGCGACTTTAATGTCACTTCGATAGCCCTGGTAAATTTCTATCAGGTTACTGTCGAGAATAGTTGCATCGATTTCTCCAGCAGCGAGACGGTCGAGAATTTGCTCGTGTAATTCATTGTCCGGCGTAGCCTGAATTTCGATATCAGGATACTTGTTTTTCTTCAGCCATTGCAGGGCATACCAAAATGTTGAGTCCCGATTCACCATAAGCTTTTTACCGTCGAGGTCTCGTACGCGCGTGATCGACTCATCGTCTTTACGTACCACCACCTGTTCAAGCACATGCGAGACTGCAACCGAAAAGCTGATCTTTTTACGCCGCTGGGCGTTAATCGTCAGGTTATTGATTATCACGTCACCCTTGCCCGCTACCAGGGCTGGAATTAATTCGGCGAAGTTTTTGACGATTACCAACTCTGGAATCAATCCGTGCTTTAACGCAAAATCTTCCGCCATTCGTTGTTGCGCTGCCAGGGGTGAATGCCTACGCGGCAGATAAGCGGTGCTAGTGAAATCCTGTGGTACGAGAATTCGCAATTTGCCGTAGCGAATTATTTCGTCAAAATCACCTCTGATCGACTCCGATTGTTCAAGAGTGTTGTAGGATCGATTAAAAAACGACTGGGCGCTGGAACTAATGGGAACCAGGACAAGGCTGACAGCCAATAATATAAAAGCGAAAATCCGACGGCCTGAACCACTTTTTATTACCTGCATAGTGACCCGTTGCGGTGAAGTTGTACTAATACTAACAAGGAAATCTACCGAAAGGCGATATTAGTATGCACCTTGCTACTTAACCCGGCAGGGGAGGTATAAACAACCCGTCATTTCACACGAACAAATCGTTTGGAATAATGTGGTTTATTGGCAACAAATCTGCCTCGGGCTCGGGCTTTGACCCGCGCCTTTCGTGGGTACTCAATGAATACCGTGGTTTTTATCGGGTGAAAACGCTACAGGTTCACCCCTTACCCCATATGCCTTAATTTATCTCATTGAATTAAATAGAAAAAATAATATATCTGATATTACCTGTGAGTGGCCTGATTATTGCTGTTATTTCGCTACACATGAAATTCGGTGGCTTCAATTAATTCGACGCCGGCGTTTTTTATTGTGAGTGGGCCGTATCTTTATTTATTCAATAAGCAGCATTGTTGTTTAATCAGCACACGCGTTATGAAAATTAAAGCAAGTTTCAATTAAATCAAAGGAGATCACAATGAAACAGTTCAATATTGGCGATTCGCCAATGGCACATCTCACGCCTGATGA
>CAZJEJ010000028.1:0-18886 GCA_964544945.1 uncultured Gammaproteobacteria bacterium
ATATTAATTAATTATTGGTTGAATTTGATATACCCTCTCATTTTATCCGCTTTCTTGATTTCGTAAGATAAGCGAAAATGATACTTTTCGGCTGTATTGGGTGCCCTGGATGCGGAATAAATTTGCAGTTGGTATAGAATATTCCGGAACAGTTTACAGTGGCTGGCAAAGGCAAAAGCATTGCGTGTCTATTCAGCAATTGATAGAAGATGCTTTGGGTTTTGTCGCGGATCATCCCATTAAACTAGTCTGTGCCGGGCGAACTGACGCAGGCGTGCATGCGGTGGAGCAGGTTGCACATTTTGAAACTAACGCGCATCGCGATCTCAGGTCCTGGTTACTGGGAACCAACTGCAGGCTACCCAGGGATATTCGGCTCAAGTGGGTAGTATCGATCGACCAGGAATTCCATGCACGATTTAGTGCCACAGCAAGGCAGTACCGATATATTATTCTCAATAGCGCTGTACCAGATGCACTGTTTCACGATAAAGTTGGCTGGGAATATCGACCGCTTGATCATGAAAAGATGCATAAGACCGCACAGGTTTTGCTCGGGGAACACGATTTCAGTACATTTCGAGCGGTTGGCTGCCAGGCCAAATCATCGCGCCGATGTATTGATGAAATAAGTGTCACCCGGAACCATGAGCTTATTTATATGGATATCAGAGCGAATGCATTTCTTTATCATATGGTGCGCAATATTGCTGGGAGCCTGATGGCCGTGGGTAAGGGTGAACAATCCTGCGCCTGGTTTAACGAAGTGTTTGCTGGGAGGGATCGTAATCAGGCTGCTGCGACCGCGCCTGCACACGGGCTGTACTTTTTACGAGCCTTTTACCCCGACCGGTTTAAATTGCCCATCAAAGGGAAAAAACCGGTATTATTTTAAACTATGAAGCACCGAACTAGAATCAAGATATGCGGTATTACCCGGCTATCCGATGCGCAGCAGGCAGCAGCACTCGGTGCTGACGCTATCGGTTTGGTGTTTCACGCGCAAAGTCCCCGCGCTATCGAAATTGATGCTGCGCTAGAAATACGACGTGCGATGCCGCCATTTGTCACCGTTACAGCACTGTTTATGGATGAGACTGAAAACTGGGTCGGCCGGGTACTGGAAAAAGTCAGGCCCGATTGCCTGCAATTTCATGGTGCAGAGCCAGCAGAATTTTGCACCCAGTGGTCCAGGCCCTATTTGAAGGCGATACCGATGGGCAGCGTCGAAAATATTGCAGCATACGCCGCACGGTATCGGGACGCGGGCGGTTTTTTGCTGGATAGTAATGCCGCTGGACGACAGGGCGGATCTGGTGATACATTCGACTGGTCAAGGATACCTTCATCCTTTGAATTTCCGCTGGTGCTAGCCGGTGGGCTAAATCCCGTGAACGTGGCAGCAGCGATCACCCAGGTCAGGCCCTGGGGTGTCGATGTTAGCAGTGGCGTGGAAAAGTCCAGGGGTATCAAGGATGCAGATTTGATTAATCAATTTTTTAGCGAGGTCAAACGTGGCGACGCCGTTGCATGAAAGCATAGACGACTATTACCGATACCCTGACAATAAAGGTCATTTTGGTCGGTTTGGTGGATTATTCGTAGCCGAAACATTGATGAAATCGCTGAAAGAGTTACGCGAGGCTTACGAAAAATACGCACAGGACCCTGATTTTTTACATGAATTCGAACAGGATCTAAAACACTATGTTGGTCGCCCGAGTCCTGTTTTTTATGCTAACAGGCTGTCAGAAAAAATCGGCGGTGCGCAAATCTGGCTAAAACGGGAGGATTTAAATCATACCGGCGCACACAAGATCAATAACGCGATAGGCCAGGCATTACTGGCAAAACGTATGGGTAAAACCCGCATAATCGCTGAAACAGGCGCAGGAATGCACGGTGTTGCTGCTGCAACCGTGGCCGCACGTCTGGGTCTGGAATGTATCGTGTATATGGGTGCAGCGGATATCAAGCGTCAGGAAGCAAATGTTTATCGAATGCGTCTGCTTGGTGCCGAAGTCGTTGCGGTTCATTCAGGATCGAAAACCCTGAAAGATGCGCTCAACGAGGCCATGCGTGACTGGGTAACCAACATAGACAATACCTATTACATCATTGGAACGGTCGCAGGACCCCATCCATACCCGGCGATGGTGCGCGATTTTCAAACCGTTATTGGTCGCGAGGCCAGGGTGCAGATGCTCGAACAGGCGGGTAAATTACCCGACGCTCTGGTTGCTTGCGTTGGCGGTGGTTCTAATGCGATTGGATTGTTTCACGAGTTTCTCAACGATCGCGAGGTTACTATTTACGGTGTTGAAGCAGCCGGGGATGGTATTGAGACCGGTCGGCATGCAGCGCCACTGAGCGCCGGCACACCCGGAGTTTTACATGGCAATCGAACATATTTGATGTCCGATGAAGCAGGTCAGATTATCGAGCCTTTTTGCATCGCAGCAGGACTCGATTACCCCGGTGTTGGTCCAGAGCACGCCTGGTTGAAAGAGACCGGAAGAGCACACTACAAGACTATTACCGATGCGGAAGCTGTTGCGTCGTTCCACGATTTAACCCGTATCGAAGGGATTATACCGGCATTAGAATCAGCGCATGCAGTGGCTTTTGCCCAAAAACTGGCGCGGGGAATGGATCGGGAGAAAATCATTCTGGTTAACCTCTCGGGCCGCGGAGACAAGGATATGCATACCGTTGCCGCACTGGAAGGGCTAAAGGTATGAGTCGGCTCGGCACCTGCTTCAAGCAGCTCACAGTACAAAACAAAAAGGCCCTGATACCGTTTGTAACTGCCGGTGATCCCGAGCCTGGCTTTACCGTCGAGTTAATGCATGAACTGGTTGCCGCCGGAGCCGACATCATAGAACTTGGCGTACCATTTTCTGATCCGATGGCAGATGGCCCTGTCATTCAGGCGGCAGACGAGCGAGCCCTGAAGCATCATGTTAGCCTGACAGACGTATTATCCATGGTTTCCGAGTTTCGGCAGCAGGACAAATCCACGCCGGTTGTCTTGATGGGATACCTAAATCCAGTGGAGATTTTAGGATACCAACGTTTTGCAGATCTGGCTGCGTCTGCAGGTGTTGACGGTGTTCTGATAGTCGATATGCCTCCCGAAGAGGCAGGGGAATTTTCACCGGTGATGCGTGAAAAACAGATCGACGTGATCTATCTGGTGTCTCCTAACACGGATGCTGAGCGAATAAGGCTGATCAATCACGAAGCAAGCGGATACCTGTATTACGTATCGCTCAAGGGCGTAACCGGGGCTAATACACTCGATGTTGATGCAGTGGCAGAAAAAATTGCCGAGATTAAAACCATAACCAAATTGCCGGTCGGGGTCGGATTTGGCATAAAAGATGGGCAAACAGCACGGGCAGTTGCTAAGATTGCCGATGCTGTTATCGTCGGGTCCGCACTGGTTAAGCAGGTAGGGCTTGGACAGCAGAATTACCAGCAAATAAAAAGCAGGATTAGCGGTATAGTACGTGATATGAGATCAATGATGGATACCGGCAACGGGAGTAAAGAATGAACTGGTTCGAGCGATTACTGCCCTCGAAAATACGCACCTCGGGTATTAACGATAAAAAAAACGTACCCGAAGGCCTGTGGGCCAAATGCAATGCCTGCGATGCGATTATTTACCGGGCTGAACTCGAACGTAGCCAGGATGTTTGCACCAAGTGTGATTACCATATGCGTATTCGAGCGAGACGCAGACTGGAGCAATTCCTCGATGCAGAAGATCGTATAGAAATCGCGGCGAATATTGAATCAGAGGATATCCTCAAATTTAGAGACGATAAAAAGTATCGAGACAGATTGATTCAGGCGCAGAGGCAAACCGGTGAGAAGGATGCACTCATAGTCATGCGCGGCAAAGTACTGGGTGTTGAACTGGTGGCCGCGGCATTCGATTTTAGCTTCATGGGTGGGTCGATGGGGTCGGTCGTCGGTGAGAAATTCGTGCGTGCAGTCAACATCTGCATCGAGCATAATATTCCATTAATCTGTTTTACCGCAAGCGGCGGTGCCCGCATGCAGGAAGGGCTTTTTTCGCTGTTACAAATGGCAAAAACCAGCGCGGCCCTGACTCGGTTATCCAAACGTGGCATTCCCTATATCTGCGTATTTACCGACCCGACCATGGGTGGCGTATCCGCCAGTTTCGCAATGTTGGGCGATATTCATATTGCCGAACCCAACGCCTTGATTGGATTCGCCGGACCCCGGGTAATCGAACAAACCGTGAGAGAAACGCTTCCAGAAGGTTTTCAACGAAGCGAGTTTTTACTCGACCACGGGGCGATCGACATGATTGTGGATCGGCGCCAGTTGCGCGAAAAAATCAGCTCTCTGTGCACCATGATGATGGGTCAGGCCACACCCTGAAAACGGACAAAGATACCTTTAAAGGCACTTCTGATAAGGTTTGGACTCAGGTCTGAAATAACATGCGTTTTCACAACCTCGCTGAATGGCTTGACTGGCAGCTATCGCTTCACGATAAAGCTATTGAGCTCGGCCTCGAGCGAGTAACAGCGGTAGCGGCGGAGCTAGAAATCGAATCGATTGCCAGCAAGGTAATCACCGTTGCTGGTACCAATGGTAAGGGTTCGACCGTAGCCTGTTACGAAAACTGGTTGCACCGGGCAGGAAACTCGGTCGCTAGTTATACCTCCCCGCATTTACTTCGCTACAACGAACGCATCAAACTAAATACGCAAAGTGTCTCTGACGATCTAATATGTGAAGCATTCGAGGCGATTGATACAGCCAGACGAGGCATCGCGCTGACTTACTTTGAATTCGGTACGCTTGCGGCTCTATGGATTATCGACCAGCACCAACCCGACTATGCGATACTGGAAGTTGGGCTCGGTGGGCGACTCGATGCGGTCAATATTATCGACGCCGATATGGTGCATTTGACCAGCATTGGTATAGATCATCAGAGCTGGTTAGGGGATAGCCGTGAAGAAATCGGCTATGAAAAAGCCGGGGTATTACGCGCGGGCATTCCAGTTGTCTGTAACGATAGCCAGCTACCTAGGTCGGTGCTTGGCGAAATAAATCGACTCGATTGTCGATACCTGCAATTTCAGCGTGATTTCGACTTGCAGGAAACGGCACTGGATGGAATATATGAATGGCAGGGGAGCGGATTCAAATGTACCGTAACACCACCGCTACCCGGTGTACATCAAATCCAGAACCTGGCAGGCGTGATTGCCGGGCTTAGTCATCTCTTCCCCCTGCAGAAAATTGGCCCGGAGATCGTGGCGCAAAATTTTAGCGGCACGGATCTACCCGGCCGTTTCCAACGCCTTGACACAGGCTTTGGTTTTGATACCTATATAGATGTGGGCCATAATCCCGACGCAGCAATAGCTCTGGCAAAAAACCTGGGGCTACTAAAACGAATCCCGGGAAAACTCGTAATTTTACTCGGTATGCTGGAAGATAAGGAAAGCGCTAAATTTGTTGCCGAATTAAAAGATGTTGTCGATGATTGGTGGTTGCTTTCACTGGATTGTGATCGAGGCCTCGACGCGGATCGGTTGGCCGAGCGTATCGGTTCCGCAGTTAACCTCGAAAGGAAATTTGCCAGTTCTGAATCAGCGCTTGATCACGCGCTGTCATCTTTATCCAATCAGGATATAATAATGGTTACCGGCTCGTTTGTTACGGTCGAAAAATTCCTTCAGGCAGTCTCGAAAGTGCACGCAAAACAAATTTAGCATGGATCAAAATATCAAACAACGGCTCGTAGGGATAGCAGTGATATTTGCCCTCGCAGTGATATTTTTGCCCATGATACTGGATGGTTCAGGGGTGCGAAAAGCGGGTCTGGAAGTTGTCATTCCCGTGCAACCGCTGATCGAATCCAATCCCGAGTTCGATCAGAAAATTGTCGAATTACGTGCCAGGGTTGAAGAGTTGCCCGATTTGCAGCCTCAATTTGTCGATGAAAAATCCAGCCCCGAGGAGAATGTGATTGCGCGCACCCAGGACCGGGCGCCAGAACCGGTTTCGGTGAGTGATGATCCGTTGGACGAGCCTGCTAAAAAAGAACCTGATGTTTCGGCGGCTATTGCCCCGGTTGGTGGCGAGACCTGGGTATTGCAGGTGGGTAGTTTCAAAGATCGCAGTAAAGCCTTATCCCAGCGCGATAAATTACGAAAATCAAATATTGCTGCCGTGTTTATAGAGCTATTTAAATTCGACAATCGTTCCAGTTATCGTGTACGGCTGGGCCCATTTTCGAATCGGGAAAAATCAAAAATCGCGCAAAATAAAATAAAAGCCAAACACAATATCGATGGGCTGATTATGAAGTACGAAAAATGAAAGAACCTACAGTTATGGTCATGCCCCACGCGGCTAACACATCGGGCTATGAAGCACCGTCGAATCAATCGCCACATTCGAGTAGCGCCAGGAGAAACTATGAACTGGTTTGACCTGATAATTATTGCGGTAATATTGATCTCTGCCCTTATCAGCCTGATAAGAGGCTTTGTTAAGGAATCCATATCGCTTGTAAGCTGGTTAGTCGCCGGCTTTATTGCTTTTCGATATTTCTCGCCACTGGCAAGCCTGCTTGAACCTTATATAGATTCACCCACCTTACGTACCGGTATCGGGTTTTCAGCATTGTTCGTATGCAGTTTGATTGTAGGTGCAGCGGTTAATTTTATGGCGAGTCACATGGTTAGTAAAACTGGGCTCAGCGGTACAGACAAGAGCCTCGGAGTCGTATTTGGCGCTGCTCGAGGGGCGCTGATTGTGACGATGCTGGTTTTGCTCGCAGGACTGACGCCGATGCCAAATGAAACCTGGTGGCAGGCATCCAGCATGGTAGAGTATTTTGCCAATATCGCCATCTGGATTAAGGATATACTACCCCAGGATGTCGCCGGCCGATTTACATTATAAATTGATTAGGCACGTCATACTGGTGGTTTGAGGGCTTTCAAGCATGTGTGGAATTATTGGGATAGTGAGCCATAAACCGGTAGCACAGTTGATCTACGACGGGTTGCTGGTGCTGCAACACAGAGGCCAGGACTCAGCTGGCATCGTGGTATGCGATGGCAATAAGTTAAATTTACGCAAGGATAACGGGCAGGTGAGCGACGTATTCCATACCCGGCACATGCTCAAGTTATCAGGCAATACGGGTATCGGCCATGTTCGCTATCCAACTGCTGGATGCTCCTCCTCTGCCGAGGCGCAGCCATTTTACGTTAACTCCCCTTACGGTATTACCCTCGCTCACAACGGTAATTTAACCAATGTAGACAAGCTCAAGGCAGAACTTTACGAGTCTGATTTACGCCATATCAACACCGAGTCCGATTCTGAGGTACTTTTGAATGTGCTGGCACACGAGTTGCGAGAATCTGGAAATCTAAGCCTCAGCAGTGATGATATTTTTACCGCTGTCGGCGAAATGCATCGGCGTATTGAGGGTGCCTATGCGGTCGTCGCAATGATCACCGGCAAGGGAATTCTGGGCTTTCGTGATCCTTTCGGAATTCGCCCCATTGTTTATGGCAAACGTACCAGTGATGAGGGTGTGGAGTATATGTTGGCTTCCGAGAGCGTTGCGTTACAGGCTTGCGGGTTCGAATTGGTGGCCGATTTAAAGCCGGGTGAAGCAATTTATATTAGCGTCGATGGGTCCGTCGAATTGAAACAGTGCGCTCAAACCAGTGCATTGAATCCCTGTATTTTTGAACACGTATACCTCGCTCGGCCTGATTCCATCATCGATGATATTTACGTTTATAAAGCGCGTTTACGCATGGGCGTAAAGTTGGCGCGTAAAATTCTACGTCTGAGACCCGAACACGATATTGATGTCGTAATTCCCATTCCAGATACCAGTCGCCCATCGGCAATGGAACTGGCCTATCATCTCGGCGTCAAATTCCGCGAAGGCTTCATCAAGAATCGCTATATCGGTCGAACTTTCATGATGCCTGGGCAAAAAATGCGCAAAAAGTCGGTTCGACAAAAACTCAACCCGATCGACATCGAGTTCAAGGGTAAAAACGTACTCCTGGTCGACGATTCAATTGTACGGGGTACCACCTCCCAGCAAATTATTCAAATGGCGAGAGATGCCGGAGCGAGTAAGGTGTATATCGCATCCGCCGCGCCACCGGTTCGTTATCCCAATGTGTATGGTATCGATATGCCTGCTGCCGATGAGCTGGTTGCCCATAATCGTAGCGAAGAGGAAATTGCCGAAACTATTGGCGCAGACTGGTTGATCTACCAGGATCTGGAGGATTTGATCGACGCGGTACAAAAAGGCAACCGTTCGATCACAAAATTTGACTGCTCCTGTTTTGATGGTAAATACGTGACCAGCACGATCAATAGTGAATATCTGGAAAGGATACAGATCATTCGTAATGACTCGGCTAAACAGAATGTAGAAGATCAGTTAAACGTGGTCGGCATGGACTTGCATAATAACCCATGACTTCGTGGCAAGAACTCAATCGACAAGTCCTGGGGAAATTGCCAGGTAACCTGTCACTCGCCGACGAACGACCAATTATCCTGATCGACACTAGAACCCAGCGACTGTACCAGGTTGATATCGAGCAGGAGGAGGATATTAGCTACTGTATTTCTACTGCTGCCAATGGTATCGGTAATCGAGAAGAAAGTTACAGGACCCCGTTTGGTATCCTCCGGATTAAACAGAAAATAGGCGGTGGAGAACCGCCAGGCATGATATTTAAAGGGAGAGAACCAATCGGTAAAATCAGCAAGAGAAAAGATAACCGCGAGGAGGATGAAATCACCTCTCGTATTTTATGGCTCGACGGCATGGAGCAGGGATTCAACAAGGGACGCGGCTATGATACTTTTTCCCGATATATCTATATACATGGTACTTCGGATGAAAAACGCCTGGGTCAACCGGTGTCGAACGGTTGTATTCGCATGAAGAATGAGGATGTTATCGAATTATTCGATGAGGTTCTGGTCAACGACCTGGTGGTTATTCAGTAAACCTGCGAATTTGACTAGGGGTTCTTCATGGCTTAAAACGAACGACTTTATTTTTCCCCTGGTTTTTGGCTTCATACAAAGCGTGATCTGCATGTTCGAGTACAGTAATAAAGTCAGTGTCTACGTATTCGGCAATACCAAAACTGGCTGTGATAGTTATTTTTCTGTTATGACCGAGTATAGAAATATCCATTATCGAGCGACGTATGCGCTCAGCAAGCTCGAAGACTTTATCCAATGATGATTCTGGCACGATAATAGCAAACTCCTCACCGCCTATTCGAGCGGTAACATCAGATTTTCTAACAACCTTCAAGATCGTAGCCGTAAGAGCCTTTAATGTATCATCACCAACCTTGTGGCCATAGCTATCGTTAATTTTTTTGAACCAGTCAATGTCTAACATAATAATTGCGTAGGCTCGTCCATACCGCTGAGCTTCTTTATGAATAAACTCCCCATGCTCGAAGAATGAGCGACGATTACATACCTCGGTCAGTGGATCTATTCCCGCTAGCGTCTCCGCTTCTATTTTAGCTTCACTTAGTGCTTCTTCCACCTTAAGGCGTTCCAGAATCTCTCTATTTAGCCTACGATTCCAGTATCCGATTATCGCGAGTATGACCAGGAAGACAAATGCTACGCCTACGACCCATTTGACGATGTCCCTTGTGCGAAGTCCGTATTCAAATCGTACTGAACTATAGATATTTTGAATCCTGGTTTTTTCCTTTTGAGGAATGTTTTTCAGGCCCTTGTTAATAATCGAAATAAGGGGCGCCCATTCCTTTCGCGTTACTATGGCCTGACTGTGGCTCCCAAAAGGCGTGGGACTGCCCACTTTGATATTAGTAATACCGTGACTTTGGAGCATGTAACTGGTGACAATTAAATTTCCAATATACGCATCCACTTCCCCTGTCGAGAGTGCAAGAAGAGCATCTTCTGTACTCTCACGAATAATCAATTCAATTTTCGAATAGTTCTTTTCCAGTATCTTTTGCATCGCGTATCCCTGCTCGACAGATACTTTTTTTCCTCTCAAGTCCTCTATGCCGTAGATGTTTATAGCTTCTTTACGGCGAAATATAACCCAGGGGGAATCAAGATAGCTGTCACTCATAGCAAGGATTTTCAGGCGTTCCTCGGTGCGTTTCACCGCAGGTAGAAGGTCGTACTTGAGGTGTTCGCCGGCTATGTCATTGAAGCCGTCAATCCATATTTCTTTAGCTTGTATGAATTTGAAATTGATTCCAAACTGGTTGCCGATGAGGGTTAAATAATCGACAGACATTCCCTGAGGATTGGGTGTGTCGATCTCCCAGGGGGGGGCATCACCTACACGGACGCGGACCGTATAATTATTGCCAAGCCAGGCCTTTTCTTCTGGTGATAGTTGAACTGTATATGTCCCTGTTGCCCAACCTGGCAGGGGAGCGCTTAATAGCAGGGCTATTATCAAGCCGAAAAAAAGACAGGGGAAAAGAATTTTTAAGCGGGGGGTGCGATTTAAATTTTCAATATTTCTCCTGACGTTATTTATCTTTGCTGAGGAAGCTGTTTTCTCGCTATATCCCGAAAGCGAGGCAATAACCGATCTCGATATATTCATTATCATGCTCAGTCCTTAAGGATGTTTTTTATTAGGCCAGGTAACAAACGAAGGCCGTACATACGCTTCAAATAAAATCACGGCTAAACCTGAGTATTGTTGATATGAATCAAGTAATGATGAGAAAGGTTTCTCATCGCTAATTTCACTCGACAATACCAAAAACCAGGAACAGCGGAGAATCTAAGGAATCCAGGGATAGTATACCTGTTAGCCAGGTTTTTTTACTGGTTGAGCTGGATTCTTTCTTGACATCGAGAGTCCATATTCGTAATGTTTTCTCTTAGCGCCGATTTGTTTCTCGGCTTGCAGGCGCTGGCAGATCTGTTTTGCAGGTTTGTTCAATAAATTTGCTAAAGAGGGTGGTCGAAATAGCAATCGGTATTTGTATATCCCCCTCCCGAGTTATTCATTTGGGAGAAAACTCGTGATTGATCAATCTTATGATTTTGCCACTCAGGCAATCCGTACTGGGCATAGACGCACATCAGAGCAGGAACACGGCGAACCGATTTTTACCACATCTAGCTTTGTGTTTGACAATGCGGCTCAGGCGGCGGCACGATTTGCTAACGATGAGCCTGGTAATATCTACTCGCGATTTACCAACCCGACGACAAAAGTATTTGAACAACGACTCGCCACACTCGAAGGTGGTGAGAGTTGTGTTGCTACAGCCTCGGGTATGTCTGCGATTATGGCGATTTGTGTCGCGCTGTTGCGGGCTGGTGATCATATCGTTTCGTCGCGCTCGATCTTTGGCAGTACTACCATGTTGTTCGATAAATATTTATCCCGGTTTGACATAGAGACCAGTTATGTCGGCCAGACCAATGTAGGGGACTGGAAAGCGGCCATTAAAGCCAGTACACGGATGCTGTTCCTGGAGACGCCGTCGAACCCGCTAAGTGAGATAGCCGATATTCGAGCACTGGCTGCGCTTGCGCACGAAAATGACTGCCTGCTAGTAGTCGATAACTGCTTCTGTACGCCTGCATTGCAAAAGCCCCTGATGCTGGGCGCTGATTTGATCGTGCATTCTGCCACCAAGTACCTGGATGGTCAGGGTAGAATTGTCGGTGGCGCAGTGGTAGGCGACCAACAAAGAGTAGGAGAGGATATATTCGGTGTGATACGAACCACTGGGCCCTGTATCAGCCCATTTAACGCCTGGGTTGCTTTAAAGGGACTGGAGACTCTGGATTTACGCATGAAGGCACATTCTAGTCAGGCCATGGAAATAGCACGTTACCTGTCAGATCATCCGCAGGTAGAGCGGGTATATTACGCGGGCCTGGAATCTCATCCGCAACACGAGTTGGCACAACAGCAGCAAAGCGGCTTTGGTGGCGTCGTATCATTTTTGGTCAAAGGTGGGCGAGAAAAAGCATGGAAAGTGATCGATAACACCAGAATGCTTTCCATTACTGCCAATCTGGGTGATGTAAAATCGACCATCACTCACCCGGCCACGACTACGCACGGGCGTCTCAGCGATGAGCAAAAAAAGCAGTCCGGGATTAGTGAGGGTCTTATTCGTGTCGCGGCAGGGCTAGAATCTATTGCCGATATTATTGCCGATATCAGCCGCGGTCTGGATTCTTAAGTTAAATCCGCGGGTCGTGCAGGACGAGTCCTGTCGTATCACCCCAGCTCAAATAGCTCGGGTTCGGGTTCCAGTTTCCAAGTACATAACGGCTACGCGCCCTGGCGTAGTGATGAATTCCGGGCCGATGAGTATGGCCATGGATTATTAAGTCGACATCATGCCTGTCGAAACAGGATATTACTGCATCACGACTGACATCCATGATTTCTGCTTTTTTGTGCGCCGTTGCAGTAGTGCTTTCCGAGCGTAAACCGATAGCGATTTTTTGTCGTTCGATCAATGGTTTTTGTAAAAAGTCACTTTGCCACTTCGGGTTGCGCACTGTTTTTCGAAATGCCTGGTAGTCATGGTCGCCGGTACACAGTAAATCACCGTGCATCAGAACTACTTTTTGTTTACCAAGGTTCAGGATTACTGGTTCGCTGACAATTTCCAGCCCGGCACGCCGAGCCAGGTCTTCACCCAGTAAAAAATCCCGATTACCCGCAAGGAAATACAGGCGAGTATTTTTCGACAGACTATATAAAGTTTCGATTAATTCGATGTGATTCGGGTTCGGGTCGTCATCGCCAAGCCATACTTCGAACAAATCACCCAGTATGTAAACGCGGCCAGCGCTCGAAGCCCGCTCGCGCAGGAATTTGATCAGGACGGTACTGATTATCGGTTTTTCAGGGTCGAGATGACAATCAGAGATAAACAGGTATTCGCCAGTCATCAACCAGAGTCCATGGATTAATGGGTGCCGCGAAATAATTGCATTTTTAGAGGCGTCCTAAAGTCTACTAACGCCGGTAATAGTTATGGTTTCCAGCGGAACATCCTGGTGACCGCCTTTACTGCCAGTGTTAACACCGGCGATAGCATCGACCACATCCATGCCATCGGTTACCTTGCCAAACACAGCGTAACCCCAGCCCTGCATAGTCTCGCTGCTATAATTCAAAAATGCATTGTCGGCAAGGTTAATAAAAAATTGCGCTGTGGCAGAGTGTGGATCACCGGTACGCGCCATAGCCAGGGTGCCACGATCGTTCTTCAGGCTGTTATTTGCTTCGTTTTGAATCGGAGCACGCTTATTGGGTTTGTCTTTCATATCGGCAGTGATACCTCCGCCCTGGATCATAAAATTCGGTATCACGCGATGGAAGATTGTTTCGACAAAGTACCCGTCATCGACGTAAGCGAGAAAGTTCGCACTGGTAGTGGGTGCATTTTCCGTATCGAGTTGAATGGTAATATTACCCATCGAGGTTTCCAGCAAAACCTGGGGGTTGACGGCAGTTTCTTCGTTCATGGATTGGTTACCTTTAAAGAGGGGAAATAAAACCATAGACAGAATAGCTGCCAGTACAACCATAAGCGGTAGTATTGTTTTTTTCATCAGTATTCCAGTGGTTAGGCGGTAGGGGATTTTACTGGGTTGTTTCAGTAGATGGAAGGGTGGATATATTTCCGGTTCCCCTGAGCATTACGATATCTTACACTCTACCGGGTTTTCAACTGAGCGGTCGATTCGATCCAAACAGCCTTTAATGCTTACTATTTTTAATAGCCTGACCAGACGCAAGGAACCTTTCACCCCTCTCGTGCCCGGCAAGATTCGAATGTATGTATGCGGTATGACCGTTTACGATTATTGCCATATCGGGCATGCCCGGGTGCTGGTGGTGTTTGACGTAGTTTACCGATTCCTCACGCACCTGGGTTTCGATGTGACCTATGTGCGAAATATCACCGACATAGACGATAAGATAATCAACCGCGCGAATGAAAATGAAGAAGATTTTGCGGCCCTGACCAAACGATTCATCGACGCGATGCATGAGGATGCCGATGCCCTGGGCGTACTTCACCCCAACCACGAACCGCTTGCAACTGACCATATCGACTCTATTCTCGAAATGATCGATGCTCTGCTAAAAAAAGGATATGCCTATCAGGCAAACAATGGAGACGTCTACTATACCGTATCGAAATTCAAAAATTACGGTCAGCTTTCCGGGAAAAAGATAAAGGAATTGCGTGCTGGCGAGCGCGTAGAGGTTGATACACAGAAAAAAGACCCGCTCGATTTTGTATTGTGGAAATCCGCCAAACCCGGCGAACCTAGCTGGCCTTCAGCCTATGGTGATGGTCGTCCTGGCTGGCATATAGAATGCTCTGCAATGTCGACCCAACTTTTGGGCAATCATTTTGATATTCATGGGGGCGGTCAGGATTTGCAGTTTCCGCATCACGAAAATGAAATTGCACAGAGCGAGAGCTGCACCGGGGAGGCCTTTGTCAATTACTGGATGCATAATGGTTTTGTACGTGTTAATGAAGAAAAAATGTCCAAATCGTTGGGAAATTTTTTCACCCTGCGGGAAGTGCTACAGGATTACAAGGCAGAGGAAATTCGCTACTTTATAATGAGTAGCCACTACCGTAGTCAGCTTAACTATTCCAGGGCGCAGCTGGAAAATGCGCGTAGCGCCCTTCATCGACTATACAGCGCCCTGCTCGATACCGATTCGGTCGATGTGCCTCAAAATACAGCCTATCAGGAGGATTTTGAAAAGGCTTTAAAAGATGATTTTAATACCGCCAACGCAGTCGCAGTATTGTTTGACCTGGTTCGTGATATCAATCGAGCCAAAGCAGAAAAATCGAATGATGTAGATTCGCTAGCGAGCCTGGCACGCTATCTGGCAGGCATTATTGGGCTATTGCAAAGTGAACCCGATGTTTACTTGAAATCGGTAGTATCCGGGTTTACTGGTGTAGCCGATGAAGCAGTCGAGGTAAAGATTCAGCAAAGACTTGAGGCACGTAAAAACAAGGACTGGGCAACCGCCGACCGCCTGCGAGATGAATTGAGTGCGGCAGGAATAGCGATCGAAGATAGCGCAGGAAGCACTCGCTGGCGGCGAAGCTAAAATCGTGAAACCGCTGAATAATTCAACCCTGATTTCCCGGGCGACGATAGGCGAAATGTGTGATTTTCGTTTGTTTCACGAAATCAACGCCTTAGCGGTACTGATTTTGTAAGCAACCCCCACGTACCGTTGGAGGGCCTGAAAAAATCAGAGCTTCCATCTAAATGTTCAATTGACCTTTTCTTTTATTGGCGTATTATTCCGCGCCTTGCCTATAGCCCCGTGTTTGGTGCAGTTAGGCAGATTTCGGGGTGTAGCGCAGCCTGGTAGCGCAACTGCTTTGGGAGCAGTGGGTCGGGAGTTCGAATCTCTCCACCCCGACCATATTAAAACCAGTTGTCTGTGAATAGGCATTGGTTAGGGTAGTATTAAGAGCTTGTAATTAGCCGGGATCTGGAATGCCTTTATTAAGGCGTATATGATCGTTATAAGGCAGGCTCGATTTAGGAAAGCGATCACAGTGTTCGAACTGGAATCCTGAGCGCCCGTAGCTCATTTGGATAGAGCATCGGCCTTCTAAGCCGAGGGTAGCAGGTTCGAATCCTGCCGGGCGTGCCAATATTTATGGTGGGCGTAGCTCAGTTGGTAGAGTGCAAGATTGTGATTCTTGTTGTCGTGGGTTCGATCCCCATCGTCCACCCCATATTCAGGCGCCTGGAGACAGGCGCCATATACTATTAACCCTGCGATATATATTGTCGCCGGGTTAATAACGGGTAAAAATACTGGTTAATCCACCGGCAGCTAATATAATAAGCTGATAGTAGTAAACGAATAGCATAGCGAGTTATGTGCGAAAGTGGCGGAATTGGTAGACGCGCCAGATTTAGGTTCTGGTATCTTTGATGTGAGAGTTCGAGTCTCTCCTTTCGCACCATTTATCAGGGATATTAATCGATCGGGGGTACATCGTGTATATATTGGTGACCTACTCCCGGCAAAAAATCCTCTTTATCGATAATCACGAGATTTCATCATGCAAGTATCTATAGAAACCCTCGAAGGCCTTGAACGCAAAATGACGGTCCAGGTTCCTGCCGACACGATAGACCTGGCTGTCGAAAAAAAGTTGAGGGAATTGAGTAAAACAGCGCGTATAGACGGTTTTCGTCCGGGCAAGGTTCCGTTAAAGGTAATACAGCAAAAATATGGTGCTCCCGTACGACAGGAAGTAATCGGTGACGTGATCGAATCTTCCTACCGGGAAGCAATCACTCAGGAGAATGTAAGACCAGCCGGTATCCCAAATATTGAGTCAGTCAATTCGGAAGGTAAGGAGGAAGTATCTTACACAGCAACCTTTGAAGTTTACCCTGAAATAGATCAGCTTAAGCTGGAATCGATCAAAGTTGAGCGAACGCTAGCAAAAGTTGTTGATGCAGATCTTGAGGCGATGTTACAGAAACTACGCGAACAAAATAAGGAGTGGTCGGAAGTGAATCGGAAGGCGAAGAAGGGTGATCAGGTGCTGGTTGACTTCGAAGGTCGTGTCGACGGTGAAATTTTTGAAGGAGGAACTGGTAAGGATATGCCGGTAGAGATCGGTGCTGGTCAAATGCTTGAGGATTTCGAAAAAGGTCTCAGGGGCCTCTCCGCCGGGGAAGAAAAGATCGTAAAAGTTAACTTCCCGAAAGACTATCATGGCAAGGAAGTGGCGGGTAAAAAGGCCGAGTTCAAACTGAAAGCGACGCGTGTATCAGAAGCTCATTTACCCGATATCGATGAAGAATTTGCCAAAAAATTTGGTGTTGAAGACGGTGGTTTGGATAAGTTTCGTGCCGATGTCAGGACCAATATGGAAAAAGAATTATCGCAGAAACTTAAATCGCTTAACAAGAATGCCGTGATGATGGCTTTGCTCGAAGAAAATCAGGTTATAGCGCCATCGGCATTGGTCGCTGAAGAAGTGAAGTCCATGAAAATGCAGGCTGCCCAGCGCACAGGAAAGGACATGGCCTCATTCGATGATTCGAGTCTGCCCGATGATTTGTTTAAGGAAGAAGGCCAAAAAAGAGTTCAGCTAGGGCTACTGATAAACGAAGTGATCAAAAGCGAAAAAATTGAACTGGACAATTCGAAGCTGGAAGCAACCCTGACCGAAATGGCTGGATCGTATGAGCAGCCCGAACAGGTCAGGGAATATTACCGGCACAATCAGGAAGCTCGCTCAAGCCTGGAAAATATGGTACTTGAAGATCAGGTAATTAATCATATCTTAGACAAAGCCACGGTAACCGATAAGCAGTCCAACTTCGAAGAATTGATGAATAGTAGCAGTTAACTATGTAACGACAGGAATAAGTAATGAGTGAATACAAAATTACCTCAGGAATAAGCTCGACGCACGCAAACCGGGACAATACACAGGCTAATCTGGTACCCATGGTGGTAGAGCAGTCTGCGCGTGGTGAAAGGGCCTACGATATATATTCCAGGCTGCTGAAAGAACGAGTCATATTCGTCGTTGGTTCGATCGAGGATCACATGGCAAATTTAATCGTTGCTCAATTGTTATTCCTGGAATCGGATAACCCCGATAAGGATATATCGCTATATATCAATAGCCCGGGCGGGGCGGTCAGCGCGGGTTTGGCGGTTTACGACACGATGCAATTTATTAAACCTGACGTTAGTACCCTGTGCACAGGGCAGGCGGCCAGCATGGGCGCAATTTTACTCGCTGGCGGCTGTAAAGGTAAACGCTATGGATTACCACATTCGAGGATAATGATTCATCAGCCACTGGGCGGATTTCAGGGTCAGGCTACCGATATTCAAATTCATGCCAGAGAAATTCTGGCAACACGCTCGCGCCTCAACAAGCTGCTCGCCCTGCATACCGGCAAGAAGGAAAATGAGATCGATAAGGATACCGAACGCGATAACTTCATGAGCGCCGAGGATTCCGTCGAATACGGAATTATTGATCAAGTTTTAACGACGCGTGTCGATCCGGAAGACGAAACAAAAAAGTGATTTTTTCGGTTGTGCTTGGCAAGATGGTTTAATATGATCGGATTATTACCCCGCTTTGGGGCATAGCGTAGAGAAAATCAGTTCTGGTCGGTTGGCAGCGCTGGATTGGTGAGTAGCATAGATAGTTTGTAAGATATTGATTTTTAAAGTAATATAGATTGTAATTTACCGGTATCAGCACCCTGGAAGTTATCGGTGAAAGATTAAGAGGAAGTCGAAAATTCGGTAAGCACTTATGAGTGAAGACAAGTCGAACAATAAGGATGAGAAACTTCTGTATTGCTCTTTTTGCGGAAAGAGTCAGCACGAAGTCAGGAAGTTAATAGCGGGTCCCTCTGTATTCATTTGTGATGAGTGTGTCGACCTTTGCAATGATATTATCCGGGAAGAAATCCAGGAAAAAAGCGAAGATTCCGAAAACCGATTACCAATCCCACACGAGATATTCAAAGTACTCGATGAATATGTAATCGGCCAGGAACGGGCTAAAAAAGTCCTGTCGGTTGCCGTGTATAACCACTATAAGCGTCTCGAAGTAGGTCACATCAAAGACGATATAGAACTGTCCAAAAGCAATATTTTATTGATAGGTCCGACCGGCTCAGGCAAGACATTGCTGGCGGAGACCCTGGCGCGCCTGTTAAACGTTCCATTTGCAATTGCCGATGCAACGACGCTCACGGAGGCAGGCTATGTTGGCGAGGA
>CAZJEJ010000028.1:18986-22842 GCA_964544945.1 uncultured Gammaproteobacteria bacterium
ATCCTTAGCAGGTCTGAAAAGGGAGGTATAGGATTTGGCGCCAGGGTAAAGAGCAAGGAGCAGCAAGACCAGTTCGGTGAAGTTATCACCAAGGTCGAACCAGAAGATTTGATCAAGTATGGTTTGATCCCCGAGTTTGTCGGTCGTCTGCCGGTCGTAGCGACACTCGAAGAGCTAGACGAAGACGCGCTCGTAAAAATTCTGACCGAACCGAAAAATGCGATCACCAAGCAATACCAGAAGATGTTCGAAATGGAGGGCTGTGAAATCGACTTCCGCCCCGATTCGTTGATCTCGGTAGCTCAGAAGGCAATGGATCGGAAAACCGGGGCCCGGGGCTTGCGTACAATACTGGAAAATACTCTGCTTGAGATCATGTATGATCTGCCTGCGATGGATAATGTCAGCAAAGTTGTGGTCGATGCATCGGTTATTGAAGGGCAAACTCAACCCTATATCATCTATCAAGGTGGTGATATGCAGCGAGTCGCTTCTGACGATTAAATGGTCTGTATCTTTTAGTGTTAACGCCCCTGGTATGGGTTGAATTGGATGGTACCAGACCCATATAGGCTAGAGGTCAATCACCAAACACCCTGTTATCGAGGCGTTTATGTCAGAATATCCAAATACACCGCAAGCCGAACCTCAGAATCGGCAATTGATCCCGGTTTTGCCACTGCGCGATGTTGTCGTTTATCCCCACATGGTGATTCCGCTATTTGTGGGCCGTGAAAAATCTATCCTTGCACTCGAAGCCGCGATGGCCGACAACAAGAAGATATTGTTGTTAGCGCAGAAAAACGCCGAAGTCGATGACCCAGCTCAAAGTGACCTGTATCAAATTGGCACACTCTCGACAATTTTGCAGATGCTCAAACTGCCTGACGGGACCATCAAAGTACTGGTCGAAGGTGGGGAGCGAGTGCTGGTGGATACCATTCTCGAGACCAATGAGTATTTTTCCGCTTCAACGCAGGTACTGGAAAAATCGGTACTGGTAGACGATCGAGAAGCCGAGGTATTACTTCGCTCGGTCCTTAATTTATTCGATCAATATGTCAAGCTCAATAAAAAAGTACCCCCTGAAATATTAACTTCGTTGTCGGGAATCGATGATCCCAGTCGACTAGCTGATACGATCGCGGCGCATATGTCGCTGAAACTGGATGAAAAACAGGAAATTCTCGAGATTCAAAACCCGCGTGAACGCATAGAACACATCATGAGCAAAATCGAGGGTGAGATCGAGCTGATGCAAATTGAAAAGCGTATTCGTGGGCGGGTAAAGCAGCAAATGGAGAAGAGTCAGCGCGAATACTATTTAAATGAGCAGATGAAGGCCATCCAGAAAGAACTGGGCGATATGGATGATGCGCCGAACGAAGTAGAGGACCTGCAAAATAAAATCGAAAAGTCAGGGATGCCTAAAGAGGCGCGCGAGAAGGCCGATTCCGAGTTGAATAAACTCAAAATGATGTCACCTATGTCGGCTGAAGCGACTGTGGTACGAAATTATATCGATTGGCTGGTCAGTGTACCCTGGAAGACCCGGTCGAAGATCAGGCGCGACCTGTCTCAGGCTGAACAGGTGCTGGAAGAAGATCACTACGGCCTGGAAAAGGTAAAAGAGCGTATTCTCGAATATTTGGCTGTACAGCAGCGTGTACGCAAGCTCAAGGGGCCTATACTCTGCCTGGTGGGCCCGCCTGGGGTAGGTAAGACTTCCCTGGGCAGGTCCATCGCGCGTGCAACCAATCGAAAGTTTTCGCGTATGTCACTTGGCGGTGTGCGTGACGAGTCGGAAATTCGCGGGCACAGGCGCACCTATATCGGTTCGATGCCGGGTAAAATTATTCAGAATCTGTCGAGGGTAAAAGTCAGAAACCCGCTATTTTTGCTTGATGAAATTGACAAGATGGCGATGGATTTCCGTGGTGACCCTGCTTCTGCATTGCTCGAAGTACTCGATCCCGAGCAAAATCACACCTTTGCCGATCATTATATGGAAGTCGATTTCGACTTATCTGACGTGATGTTTGTTGCGACCTCAAACAGTATGAATATTCCAGGTCCGCTGCTCGATCGTATGGAAGTGATCAGAATCCCGGGGTATACCGAAGACGAAAAATTGAATATTGCGCTCAAATATCTGGTGCCTAAACAAGTCAAGGATAATGGTTTGAAAGATGATGAGATTGATTTCAAGCAGAGCGCGGTAAGAGAAATTATTCAGCGCTACACGCGCGAGGCCGGGGTGAGAAACCTGGAGCGCGAAATATCCAAGATTTGTCGTAAAGTGGTCAAGATCATGCTGCTGAAGCCAAAATCCAGAAAAATTATAGTCAGTGCCAAAAATGTTGAAAAATTCCTCGGCGTTTACAGGTTCCGATTTGGTTCCGCGGAGCAAAACGATCAGGTTGGTCAGGTTACCGGGCTGGCATGGACCGAAGTTGGCGGTGAACTGTTAACGATTGAATCTGCCGTAGTCGACGGCAAAGGAAAATTTGTTCAAACCGGACAACTCGGTGATGTCATGAAAGAGTCAATCCAGGCGGCGCTAACCGTAGTGCGCAGTCGTGCTAGCATTCTCGGCGTTAAGGCGGGATTTAATGAAAATAAGGATATTCATATTCATGTTCCAGAAGGTGCTACTCCGAAAGATGGCCCGAGTGCAGGGGTTGGCATGTGTACTGCGCTGGTTTCGGCATTGACCAATATTCCAGTAAAGGCCGAAGTAGCCATGACAGGTGAGATTACGCTGCGCGGTGAAGTTTTGCCAATCGGGGGGTTAAAGGAAAAATTACTGGCAGCACACCGTGGCGGTATTACCACGGTGTTGATTCCCAGGGAAAACGAAAAAGATCTCGTAGAAATCCCCGACAATATAAAGTTGAAGCTGAAAATCATTCCAGTTCAATGGATTGATCAGGTACTAGATCTGGCTCTTGTGCATCAACCAAGTCCTTTGCCGGTGGATTCAGAAGCGGAGCCTGAGCCAGCAAAAGCGAAACCCAAAGAGAAAAAATCATCTACAGTCAGGGCGCATTAACCTGTCTCACATATTGCATGGAGGTGCTAATTCACTTCGAATTTAGGCTATAGAATCGGAAAATTAGATTTGGATATGAATTTTTCCATCTAACACGGTAGATACCCGAACAAACTCGGGAAAAATCTGGATGCTCTCGACAAGCTGCGCTTTGCGTTGCTCTACCACCGCGTCCCCGTAGGCGATCAAACAATATTGCTTGCCATATTTCCCCCGAGACTCTTTCCCTTGAGGCAATATGCGGGCTAGAAAGGAAATATATTTCTAAATTTCCGATTATTTCCTGATTTAGGTTGACCCTTAAGCCAGCTGTTGGTTTAATTCACGGCTCTGGGAAGGTGGGCCCAGAAAATCGAAATCGATTACAAACAGCAAATTAATTCAAAATAATATTGACTCTTTGCTGCCTATACAAAATGTGGATTAAATACTTGAACTTTAACTAATGGAAAATACTAATGAATAAATCTGAATTAATTGATGCTGTTGCAAGTGCTGCTGATCTGAATAAAACTCAAGCAGCTGGGGCTGTGGATGGTGTAATCGGGGCCATTACGCAAGCTTTGAAATCTGGGGAACAGGTAACGGTCGTTGGCTTTGGTACATTCCTGGTGCGCCAGCGTGAAGCTCGTGCAGGACGAAATCCTCGTACCGGTGAAACCATTCAGATTAAGGCATCAAAGGTTCCTGCATTCAAAGCTGGAAAAGCCCTGAAGGAGGCTGTAAACTAGCGCGCCTTTGATCACACGGGGTGCTTAGCTCAGCTGGGAGAGCATCGCCCTTACAAGGCGAGGGTCGGGGGTT
>CAZJEJ010000029.1:0-11562 GCA_964544945.1 uncultured Gammaproteobacteria bacterium
GCTACTTACTTTAACAGACATGCATATAAAGTGATCACGAAAAAAGATATTTTGTAATCAATCACCGGTCAGGCAACGCCTTCGAAATAATTGTGGATGCCCTCGACAGATTTTATGGAGGCGATTCCGTCGCGTATATCGGCTTCGATAGCGCGTCGCAAAGCAAACGAGTTTTGCTGCTTCAGGGCTGCGATAGCCTCCACATGACGATCGACGAGGTATATTTTCTCGAGCTTACTGATTGCTATGGTGGAAAAGGGTCCGAGCTGAAGCCACAGGCTTTCGATCAGTGGTACGACGATCTGGAAAGGGTTGGCGCTGTAGAGGCTGCGGTGGAATTCCTGATTGATGAGGCTGATGTTCTCTACATTACCAGCCTGCAAGGCCTCGTCAATCTTCAGGTCTATAAGTTCCAGGTTAACAATATCCTGTTCTCTGATATAAGGTAGTGCGCTTTCTCCAGCATGGGTTTCGAGCAGAATTCTCAGGTCGCATAATTCACTGAATTTTTCAGCAGTCATAAGCGGCACGATCACGCGTCGATTATTTTTGACTTCGACTGCGCCCTCGCATGCCAGTCGATGCAGGGCCTCTCGTACAGGCATAGGACTCACATTTAACGCCTCTGCCACTCCTCGAATCGTGAGTGGAATACCGGGTTGAATTTTACCGCAGAGCAAATTCGTGCGTAGTAGTTGGTACACCCACTGGTTGGTTTTCTGCGACTCGGCCTTTTCAAGCATCAGTAATGCTAGCCTGGCTGATTTGGGTGTTTGCATGGGTCAGATGATTCCGATCGAAGGAATAATTATTTAATCACAAAACCTGGCTGGAAACTATAATTGATGAATTGGCGACTCTACAAATTAATTTATTGTGATCACATAAATAACAATTCAGAATTACCCTGTTAGAGAGAACAGGTCGATGACTAAAGCGAATGCAGGGCAGGTAACGACTGTCGATTATTGATTCTAGCTGTTATATTGCGCGATACAAACCAGGCTCCCAAAATGAAAATTGGAATACTCGAATCCGGATTAATAAATGAAAAACTGGTCGATCGATTCGACCCCTATCCCGTTATGTTCGCTGCTTTGCTCGACCAGGCACGAGAGGAATTGCAGTATAAGGCGTATAGCGTGGTTCGGGGTGAGATGCCTGCAACGATCGATGACTGTGACGGTTGGCTTATTACCGGTTCGCGCCACGGGGCTTATGAGCGGCTCGACTGGATGCTCAAACTACAGGCGTTTATCCGAGAGCTAGAGCGTGCCTCGGTCCCCCTGGTCGGCATATGTTTCGGGCACCAGATAGTCGCCCAGGCGCTCGGTGGCGAGGTGGTGAAATCGGAC
Organism: uncultured Gammaproteobacteria bacterium; assembly: GCA_964544945.1. Taxonomy (GTDB): domain Bacteria; phylum Pseudomonadota; class Gammaproteobacteria. The sequence continues at coordinate 1,356 of CAZJEJ010000029.1, forward strand.
AGGGGATGGGGTATTGGTTTGAGTAGCTATCAAATAGATGTCGCGCAGGGGTGGATGGACGAGGCTCCAGAGCAGGTAGCTATCTACGCATTTCATCAGGATCAGGTAGCAGAGTTACCCCCGGGAGCAAAGGTATTTTGTAGCTCTGATTTTTGCCCCTACGCAGGTCTTAGTTACGGTGATTCGATCATTACAGTTCAGGCGCACCCCGAGTTCGAAGAAGAGTATGAACTGGCGCTACTCGATTTGTACGGTGGTAATATAGTTCCTGAGTCAGTGGCATCCAGGGCATTGGCCGGTATGCAGTCTTCCGGTCGCAAGGCAGATACGCGGATGCTGGCCGACTGGTTCGTCAGGTTTTTTCTGCGTGGCAGGCAGCCAATCAATTATGGGTAAAAATAGACTAGAGTCGGATGCAACCTTAGTATATGAATTTCAGGCATGAGTGACCCCACCGAAAAACCCGTCGTACTGCTAGTTTCCAGGTCACAGCAAAGCAGCCGATCAATCAGTAAATTACTATACGATAGTTTTACCGTGCTCGGTACTGAAGACGCGGAGATGGCCTGGGAAAAAATACTCGAAGTATCTAATATTTCAGTATTGATTTGCGAGCTGCCGCTCGCGATAGACCAGTTCGGCCTACTTGAACGAATTAGGAGTGCCAACGATAAACACCTGGCAGCCAGGCCGGTTTTGTTGCTAGTAGGGGAATCTGATCTGGAAAAAGATCGTGAGGCGGCATTTCGACTCGGCGCGACCGATTTTATTAATATGCCGTTTGCGAGTACTGAACTCACTACCCGAGTACGATTACACGCGCAGATATTTGTCCAGTATGCGGACGATCGAACCGTTGAGATAAAGGCGATTTCTGCGGTCAATGTGCTTCAGCAATTAAGCCAGCTTAACCACCTAAAATCTCGACTGAAACAGGAATTATCATTTTCACTACGCCACAGAAGCAACGTCAGTGTCTGTAAGGCTAAGGTAGATAACCTGAAGGCTATCGTGGCGAGTTTTGACAAGAGTTCTGCGGTTTCCATCGTGCAGGCGGTAGCAAAAATTATGCAGCAAATGCTCAGGCGTGAAGATATTCTGTGTTATCTCGATAAGGCTGAATTCTGTATTTTGTTTCCAGTGACAAATGCGATCGGAGCGGTTACGGGGATAAATCGTATCAGGGAAAATATCTCTAAACGGAACATCCGTATTGCCGGAAAACAGGTGCCGGTCACCTTGAGTGTTGCCATATACAGTTGTGTCGCGGATGAAACTACCAGTTTCGAAAGTGTAAATACTATCCTGGACAAGAGACTCGCTGAAGCAGTGCACGGGGGAGGAAACTGTATTATCGGCACTCCTGGGGCGAGCGAAAATCGAACGATAACGATAGACAGGGCGCTACAGATGATTGCTACCAATAATACCGATGATCTGGCCGATCATGCCCGTGATCTGGTGCTGGGTATTCTGCCGCTACTTGAGTATGCAGATAAGACGCTCGAGCTGGGAATAGAAGCGTTGCATCAATCCTTGCGAGAACAGCTTAACCACAAGCCCTGACCGCATTTTTCATCAGTTTCAAAATGAAACTCTGTATTGCTGACAGTGTCAATATAATATATTGTTTGGGCTAATCTCTTTACAGATCTGGTGTCCCAGGGAGCCGTTTTGAATATTCTATTATTTCTGCTTGCTCTATTCGCGTTGATTTACTCGATTGCACGATATCCCGCTGCACTCAAGACTATCTGCCTCGCCGTCGTTGCTTTCTTGCTCATATTTACTGCATTCGACGGATTTAGCCTGTTTTGGGGGGTGCTGGCCTGGATAGTTTTCGGTTTACCGATGGTTTTACTGGGTATCCCCAGCATAAGGCAGAATTTACTGACCAACCCAATGTTAAAACGGATCAAGCTGGTATTACCACCGATGTCTGAAACCGAACGAGACGCTATCGACGCAGGTACGGTGTGGTGGGAGTCCGAATTATTTTGTGGTTCACCAAACTGGAGCAAGCTATTGAAATACAGGAAACCTGAACTCAGCGATGAGGAACAGGCTTTTCTCGATGGGCCGGTGGAGCAACTATGCGCAATGATCGATGACTGGGATATTACGCACAACCGCATGGATATGCCGGAGGATATGTGGGCATTTCTAAAAAAACACCACTTCTTCGGGATGATTATCCCCAAGAAATATGGTGGTCTGGAATTTTCGGCACATGGACACTCCGATGTGGTGATGAAAGTCTCTAGTCGCAGTATTTCGGTAGGCGTTACAATAATGGTGCCTAATTCTCTCGGCCCGGCAGAATTACTATTGGACTACGGTACCGAAGCGCAGAAAGATTATTACCTGCCTCGGCTCGCCGATGGACGGGAAATCCCCTGTTTTGCCCTGACCGGCCCAGACGCCGGGTCGGATGCAGGCTCGATTCCCGATACCGGGGTGGTGTGCAAGGGTAAGTTCAATGGCAAACAGGTACTCGGCCTGCGGATGAACTGGGAAAAGCGTTATATTACGCTCGGCCCAGTTGCCACCGTCCTTGGCCTCGCTTTCAAAGTGTACGATCCTGATGGCCTGCTTGGCGGCGACGCTGACCTGGGTATTAGCTGTGCGCTAATACCTACCGATATGCCAGGGATTACGATCGGCAATCGCCACTTTCCAATGAACGCGGCGTTTCAAAATGGTCCAAACAGTGGGGAGGATGTATTTATTCCGATGGAATATATCATTGGAGGTCAGGAGAATATTGGTAACGGCTGGCGAATGCTGGTTGAATCACTATCGGTGGGCCGTGGTATCTCTTTACCAGCTGCAGCCACAGCCGGGGGCAAACATTCGGCTCGCGTCACTGGCGCCTACGCGCGGATTCGCAAACAGTTCAATACTGCGATAGGAAAATTTGAAGGGGTCGAAGAGGTATTGGCGCGCATAGGCGGTCTGGCATACATGACGGATGCCGGGCGACTGTTAACACTGTCGGCTCTCGATAGTGGGGAGAAACCATCGGTCGTTACTGCAATCCTGAAATATTACAACACCGAGTTTATGCGCCAGTTAATCAATGATGCGATGGACATTCATGGTGGTAGTGGCATTTGTATGGGACCGAAAAATTACATCGGACGGCCCTATCAAATCCTGCCGGTGGGGATAACGGTCGAAGGTGCGAACATTCTTACCCGCAGTATGATTATTTTTGGTCAGGGAGCGATTCGTTGCCATCCATACCTGGTGGCTGAAATGGAAGCTGCCACTATGGTCGATCAGGCTGCCAGCGAAAAGGCGTTCGATCGGGCTTTGACCGGTCATATCATCTATCTGCTTACGAATATTTGCCGAGCGTTTATCTATGGAATCAGCGGCAGCCACCTGGCCGATTCACCAATATCGGGCCGAATGGCTACTTATTATAAACGTCTGGGGCAAATGAGCGCTGCCTTCGCGGCCGCGGCCGACCTGGCACTGATGATTCTGGGTGGGGCTTTCAAGCGCAAGGAAAAACTATCCGGTCGCTTCGCCGATGCATTGGGGTATATGTTTTACGCCTCTGCAGTGCTGAAAAAGTTTGAAGATGATGGACGTCCCAGAGCTGATCTACCGCTGGTTGAATGGTCGGCAAAGTATAGCCTGTACCAGATTCAAATGGCGTTGGACGAGATTTTGCGTAACTTTCCAATTAAATGGTTAGGCGTGTTAGTGAGAGCTATAATTTTCCCCCTGGGGCTGAGTTTGCGCCAGCCCAACGATTCTCTGAGTCACCGGGTTGCTGCATTGTTGATCAAGCCAGGTCAAGCGAGGGACCGGTTGACGCAGGGTATATATATCAGCCACGATCCTGATGATATTACCGGTTGCCTGGAAGATGCCTTGAAAAAGGTGATCCTGGCGGAGCCTATAGAACGAAGGCTCCGTGCCAACGATCAGGCGAAACCCGATTTGCAAAGCTACCAGCAATGGATCGATGACATGGTAGGGATGAACTTTATTTCTAGCGCGGATGCGAAAATACTGCTGTCGGCGCACGCTGCCACGAGAAAAGTTATAATGGTCGACGAATTTTCTCCGCAACAGCTAGGCGCAGAGACAGGAAAGAGTTCACCCAAAACAAAGAAAGTACATGGCAAAAAACCAAAAGCCAGGAGAAAAGCCGCAACGGAAACTTAGCGGTCTCGAACCTGGGTTTAAATATAATTATTTATTTCAATCTGAGGAGTACTCATGGACAAGATATGGTTTAAAAGTTATCCCCCGGGTATGCCAAAAACGATCAATGTTGATGCTTATCGGTCGGTGGCAGACGTTTTTGAGCAGTCGGTTGCTAAATTTGGTAATAGCCCAGCGTTTGCTAACCTGGGTACGACACTCAGTTACGCTGATATGGATCGGCTTACCTCGCAGTTGGCGAGTTATTTGCAACAGTTGCCCAATATGCGAAGAGGTGATCGTGTCGCGGTCATGATGCCGAATGTACTACAGAATCCGATCGCCATTTTTGGGATTTTGCGCGGTGGTTTTACCGTGGTCAATACCAATCCACTTTACACCACTCGTGAATTAAAACATCAACTCGCCGATTCGGGCGCCAAGGTCATAATCGTGATGGAAAATTTTTGCCACACCTTGACCGAAGTTATCGATGAAACCCCGATTCAACATATCGTTACCACACAGCTGGGGGATTTATTAAAATTTCCCAAGTCCCTGATAGTTAATCTGGTGGTGAAACACCTAAAGAAAATGGTGCCACCGTTTTCAATTCCAGAAGCAGTTAATTTTAAAACCGCTCTGAATCGCGGTGCTAGAAAGCCTCACATCCCAGTAGAAACAGACCATGAGGATATTGCTTTTTTACAGTACACGGGAGGCACCACGGGCGTTGCAAAGGGGGCAATTTTGACCCATGGCAATATGATTGCCAATATGCAACAGGCTTCGGCATGGATTAGTGACTCGGTTGAAGATAATAAGGAAACCATTATCACCGCTCTGCCGCTGTATCATATTTTCTCGCTAACCGCCAATTGCTTAACTTTTATGAAAATAGGCGCGTTGAACTATTTAATTACCAACCCGCGCGACATGCCAAATTTTGTCAAGGAGTTAAAGAATGTATCGTTTACCGTAATTACCGGCGTTAATACCCTGTTTATTGGATTGATGAATACCCCTGGATTCGAGGAAATCGATTTTTCTGGCCTGATATTAACCCTGGGTGGTGGGATGGCGGTGCAGAAGCCGGTAGCGGAACGTTGGCAAAAGATGACTGGATCTCCCCTGCTTGAGGCCTACGGGTTGACCGAGACTTCCCCTGCAGTTTGTATCAATCCGCTTAACCTGGTCGAATTCAATGGCAGCATCGGTTTGCCGGTACCTTCGACCGAAGTATCGATCCAGGATGAAAAGGGTAAATTATTAGCTCAGGGCGAAGTTGGCGAGCTCTGTGTGCGCGGGCCGCAGGTAATGAAAGGATACTGGCACCGAGAGGACGAGACCCGTGAAGTGATTACCCCGGATGGCTGGTTAAAAACCGGGGATGTGGCGAAAATGGACGCCCTCGGATTTTTTCGTATCGTCGATCGCCTGAAGGATATGATTCTGGTGTCTGGATTTAATGTTTTTCCGAACGAAGTTGAAACAGTTATTGCTGGACATGAAGGCGTACTCGAAGTCGGGGTTATCGGTAAAACTGATGAGGAATCCGGCGAAATAGTCAAAGCGGTGATTGTGAAAAAAGATCAGGCATTAACGGAAGAGGATGTAATCGCGCACTGCAGGAAGAGCTTAACAGGCTATAAGGTCCCGAAAATTATCGAGTTTAGAACGGAACTCCCCAAAACTAATGTAGGAAAGATTTTGAGGCGTGAATTAAGGAGTTAAAACGGGGTGTAATGCGGCTTGATAGTCAACTCAATAGTGCCGATGCCTGGCCTTAAGAAAATGAGGTTGGCCGCGATGATGAGGGATGAGTTTTATTGCCCGGCTTCACCAAAGTATGCTTCAACCACCGAAGTCTCATTTCCACGCTTCAATTCAATAGTTGCCGAGTCCCCCGGACGCTTGGCCTTGACCGCGTAGATTAGATCAAAGCTATCCTCGATCGGTACGCCGTCAATACTCAGTAGACGATCCCCTTTATTGATCCCGGCCTTTTCAGCGGCCGAACCCGATATACGATCAGTTACCAACACCCCCGCCGAATCATCGCTATCGTCTAAGGTCACACCGAGTTTGACACCTTTCGGTTTGAATACCTCGTACTCCTGGAAGACAAGATAGTCGACGGCCCGCATCGGAAATTCCGGTATTTGCACATCCATGAGCTGGTCACGTTTCTCGTCAGGGATACTGAGGTTAAACCCACCTACCAGGGCGTAGGGAAGCGGTAGGCGACGATGCACCCTGCGCGGGATGCCAAAGCCATACTTTACATGCCAGCCTCCAGCAATAACCACCATGTGGTATCCAGGGTGTTCCTGCATGTAGTCGGCCACTGTTGCGGCCATCGCTTCATCCCAGAGGGTCTGACGGCGGTAGAAACTATCCATCATCGTCGCACCTGTCCCATGTACTCCGAAGATTTTCTCTATCATCGCACGCTGATAAGGGTCGTTCATATCCATCTCGGGCAGTTGTTCCCTGGTTTCCTTATCGAGTTGATCCAGTGGTGTCATACTGACCTTACGTCCTAGCGCCTTCGGAATATTCAGTCCAATCACCGGAATCTGTTGCTCGCGAGAAAACTCCAGCAGCTCACGGTAGAGTTCAAAATCACTCCCCCAATTCTCGAACCAGCGACTCTTTCGCAGGAACTCTTTCTCACTCAACTTACCAGCCACCCACTGATCGAGCGCATCCTGTTGCTCGTTGTTGAACATTTCCATTCCCAGCGCCACCTGGCCGGGATAGCGTGCCTGCATCGCCTTTAGGATTTCCACCTGCAGGCGGTGGGACGCGGGGTTGTCGTGTATTTCCCCCACATAGACCAGCGGGTAGGTGGTTAAACTGGAGAAAAGTTGCGGCTTATCTATGTAGTGACCGGTCGAGGTATGGAGAATATCACCAATTTCTGGAGGTCTGGAGGGTGGATAGGGAGCTTCGCTGTTCCATTGAGCGGCAGTAAAACTGCATCCTCCCAGGATTAAAAAAAGTGAAAAAAACAGGTTTTTCGGCAAGTGATTCATAGATATTCCTTCAGTATGGACTAACAGGGGTGATATCCCGCTTCATATTATTTCAACATAACCGATTTAGCTATGACATGCTTAGCTATATCGAAGGGTATTTCTCACATAGACCGTTCATCGCTACGCCGCACTTCTCTCTACCCCTCTATTCTGGTAGCAAACTCAGTGTCTGGACTCGATATATCTCGTCGAACTAGCATGAGTAGAGAGCATGGTGGTAGAGTCTTCCTGATTTTTCCCGGGTCCGACAGGCTCCTAGTAACCGGTGATCTTCGCGTGTAACTCGCTAGTATCTTTGTAACGTTTCAATTGCTCTTCGGTGGCTTTGGTTTGATGACGGACTTTCCACTCATCGTACGTGATGCCATAGACTACCTTTTGAGCATCGGAATATTCGAAATCGAGCCCGAGCCTTTTCGCCTCTGCTGAATACCATTTTGCCAGGCAGTTGCGGCAAAACCCGGCGAGGTTCATCAGCTCGATATTCTGAGCATCGGTTCGCTGTTGTAAGTGTTCAATTAGACCGCGAAAAACGGCTGCTTCGATTTGAGTCTGCTGATCTTTTGTCATACTGCTGAGATTCCCTATAATGAGATTGAAATTTAACCAGAGATTCCTTCGCCAGTCTATTTGAATAATGTCGCAAAATTCATCCCGAATAGAAACACAGGCACAGGAGACTTTCGACTGGTTCGAGACCTTATCCAGGCATCTGAGAGTTCATCGGCAACGTTTGATTTTGTCGCTTCAGGGCGAACAAACATGGTGCGATCAGATGATATCCCTGGGTAAATCTCAGTATAAGGATTCGCTGATACTATCCGACCGATTAGACGACGAGTTGGCGATTCCTTTTTCGAAGGCTGAGGGCCTGCTGGGGCAGGAGGCGTCGCTGGTCGTGGTCGATTTGTTTCGGGGCCTCAACCCCGATGTAATATGCATAGCAAGCGGCCTGGTGAAATGCGGCGGCCTGCTGGTGGTTTTGTCGGTGCCGCCAGGGCAATGGCCACTGGTCGATGATCGTTATGGTGTCTGGCAGGATAACCGGGCGCCTAACGCCCCTTTGTTTATTGAGTATTTTTTTAACAGGCTGTCGCAGGCCCCGGCTGGTGCTGTGACGATAAAGCAGGGTGAAAGACTGCCGCCAATCCCGAAATTACCGACTGCCGAGGGGGCCGTCATGGTTTCCGGTAAAACCAGCGAGCAAATAGAAATTCAGCAACATATCGATCAGTGGTTAAAAAATCAGCATCAGCCGATAGTTTTGATTACCGCGGATCGTGGTCGTGGAAAAAGTACCTGCCTCGGATTTATCGTACAGGAGCAATTTATCGAGAAACAAATGTCGGTGTTGGTCACCGCGCATTCGAGGCAATCGGCTGCGATTTTGCTGGCGCAGGCGCCTAAGGTCGAATTTATCGCCCCGGATCGGTTGATCGATAGCGCCCCGACTGCCGACGTGCTGGTAATCGACGAGGCGGCGATGCTGCCCTATCCGATTCTGGAGAAACTCTGCCGGTTGTACCCCAGAGTCCTGATGGCCACCACTACCGGGGGCTACGAGGGTACTGGGCAGGGATTCTTATTACGATTTATCGCTCGTCTGCCACGAGGTCGGGTACTGAGATTACATATGTCTACACCGGTTCGGTGGGCTGCAAATGACTGCCTCGAGCACTGGCTAACCGAAAACCTGCTACTCAAACTATCACCCCAGTTGAATCGTCTCGATGATGTTTCAGGCGAATCCTGTCGATATCGAGTACTTGGAGCCCTGGAGTGTAGTAAGGAGACAGGGTTACTGAATGCGATTTATGGCCTGATGGTTTCTGCGCATTATCGGACCCGGCCTTCGGATCTACGTATGTTGATGGAAAACCCGGATCTGTCGATTGTTCTCGCCGAATCGGTTGGCAAGGTAGTCGGGGTAGCCTTGCTGAATCGAGAGGGAGGGTTCGATCTGCCATTATGCGAAGAGGTTTTTCTGGGTAATCGTCGTCCGATGGGTCATTTGCTCGCACAAATGATTACCGCGCAGGCCGGTATCAGGCGTTTTGCCAGCTACCGGGGTTCGCGGATCCAGCGTATCGCGGTTCTCTCGTCGAATCGCCGACGGGGTATCGGGCGGCGACTGGTTGAAATGGCAGTCGAACATGCTATCGATCAGGGGTACGATTACGTCGGTGCGAGCTTTGCATTCGAGGCGGAAACATCGGCTTTCTGGCGAAGTTGCGAGTTTGCCCTGGTACATATTGGATTTGGGCAGGGTAAATCGAGCGGTAATCAATCGGTAGCGGTGTTGAAGAGCCTCAATTCCCGGATCGACGATCAGCTAGCCCAGTTACAGTCTAGAATTCAGACTCAATTACCGGTTTGGTTGTGCCAGTTCTTGCGGCAAATGGATAGCGCGAGCGTTGCGGCACTGCTGCGTTACAGCCAGTATCGAACCTCCCTGGATGAATTGGAGCGGGAAGAAGTAGAAGCGTTTTCCCTGGGGCACAAGGGTTTCGAGCTTTGTTTTGCCACGGTGCAGCGATTTGTCATGCAGGCGATAGCTTGTATGCCTGAAGAGGCCCCGATTCATCCGTGGTTGATCGAAAAAGCGGTGCAGAATAAAAACTGGGATCAACTGGAGCGGGACACTAACAGAATCGGGCGTAAGCAAATACGGCAAAAATTGCGTGAACTGATAGCAGGACTGGAAAAACCCTGCGACGACGGGTGATGATTATGTATCAGTCATTGATAGAATTCTGGTTTTCAGAGGAAGCGAGCGCGCGCTGGTTTAAATCCACCCCGGAATTTGACCAGCAATTGATTGAGCGTTACGGCAAAACCTGGCAAGCGGCGAAACGGCGGGAGTTAAATTACTGGTGCGATACCACGACAGGTAGTCTGGCGATGGTGATACTACTCGATCAATTACCGCTCAATATGTTTCGTGGCGAAGCTAAAAGCTTTTCTACCGAGGCGCAATCACGCGACGTAGCCCGTGCAGCGATCGA
>CAZJEJ010000029.1:11662-22202 GCA_964544945.1 uncultured Gammaproteobacteria bacterium
CTAAAAGCTTTTCTACCGAGGCGCAATCACGCGACGTAGCCCGTGCAGCGATCGACAAAGGGTTTGACCAGGAATTGACAGTACCACGGAAATCATTCCTCTACATGCCCTTTATGCATAGCGAAAATATCGATGATCAGGCCTTATCGCTCAAGCTATTCGATCAACCCGGGCTGGAAGATAACTTACGCTTTGCCAGGCATCATTATGGCATCGTGGAACGCTTTGGACGGTTCCCGCATCGTAATAAAATACTGGGCCGCGAGAGTACCGACGCGGAAATAGAATACCTGAATTCTAAACTGGGATTTAAAGGTTGAGTCGGCTAACGGCCAGAAAATATCAGGTGCATCCGCAAGAATCAGGCCTTTGTTAAATTAATCAGGGGGAATTAGGGTGAAGATAGTCTCTTTTAATGTGAATAGCGTACGCCAGCGGCTACACCAACTGGCGAGGGTAATCGATAAACATGCGCCGGAATTTATCGGTTTGCAGGAAACCAAGGTGCAGGATCACGAGTTCCCACTTGCAGATATTGAATCGCTCGGATACCAGGCGCTATATATGGGGCAAAAGACCCACTATGGTGTCTCTTTGTTGTCAAAAACTACCTGTGGTAAAAGCTATTTCGGTTTTCCAAATGATAACGATGCCGCGCAAAAACGCTTCATCGGTGGAGAATTTGAAGTCGATGGACAGCTTGTCGCTGTTTTTAACGGCTATTTCCCACAGGGAGAGAGTCGTGATCACCCGGTCAAGTTCCCTGCGAAGAAGCAGTTTTATCGTGATCTGAACCTCTTTTTACAAGACTACGATATGAAACAAACGCCGCTGGTTCTTATGGGTGATTACAATATAGCGCCGCAGGATATAGATATCGGTATCGGTGAAGACAATGCCAGGCGTTGGGTAAAAGCTGGTAAAACCAGTTTTTTACCCGAAGAACGGGAATGGTTTAAAGCCCTGATCGGGCTTGGGTTGTACGATGGTTTCCGGCTTTGCCATGCAAGCGAAGACAGGATATTTAGCTGGTTTGATTATCGCAGCAGGGGTTTTGACAGGGAGCCAAAGCGAGGTTTGCGAATCGATCACCTCCTCGTATCCGAAAAATTACGACCAACCGTGGTGGACGCCGGTGTCGATTACGATATTCGGGGAATGGAAAAGCCGTCGGATCACGCGCCAGCCTGGTTAACACTGGACCTGGGGTGAATGAAATAAGGCATTTCGTGTCAAAATAAGGATCGTGAAAATACGCATAACGAGGGTTCGAAATGTCTGGTAAACCGATAAAAATTCCAGAAGTTCATGAGGCATTGCCCGGCAGGGTCGAAAAAATGATGATTCCCGCTAAACATTACATACATGGGAGAAGCATTGTCGAGCCATTTCCTCCACAAATGGAACGGGTGATATTAGGTCTCGGGTGTTTTTGGGGTGCCGAGCGTAAATTCTGGGGAATCGACGGTGTACATACCACTGCTGTGGGGTACGCCGCCGGGCATACACAAAACCCTACCTACCAGGAAGTTTGTACCGGTATGACGGGGCACAACGAAGTCGTTCTCGTGGTTTATGATCCAGCCCGGGTTAGCTTCCTGTCCTTATTGAAGGTTTTCTGGGAATCTCATGACCCAACGCAGGGTATGCGCCAGGGGAATGACCGAGGTACGCAATATCGCTCGGGGATTTACTATTCCTCCAACCAACAGCTTGATAAGGCGAAGTCAAGCCTGGAAAACTATCAACAGCGGCTAGACGAGGCTGGTCGTTCGAGGATTACTACCGAAATAGAAAAAGCGGGAGCGTTTTACTATGCCGAAGAATACCATCAACAGTACCTGGAAAAAAATCCGTCGGGCTATTGTGGATTGAATGGTACTGGAGTATCGTGTTCATAATTATTTTAAGAAAGTTGTCTAAGTAAGTGAAATATATAAAAAATAGGAGTTTTTTATTACCTGAGTTAAATTAATTTAAACGGTAGATAAAGAGTAATGATAAAAACTTGTCGACCTCTCTAGTTATCATCGGCCGCTGTATTTTTATTTACCATATCCGAAGTAACCGTCAATACTGCCATGGCTAATAACGACAACAATAATCCCTCGAATTCTATCGAAGGCGCGATAATCATCGATGCTGAAAATCTGGTCGAGTTATTCCAGTCGATCCGGGACGTAGAACCGAACGATTCGCGTCTAAGCAAAGATCGCGCGTATGACCACGTTGAAATGTCGCATAGCTTGCAGGTGTCTGATACCGATTGCGCCTCTCGGGCTAGAATACTGGATGATAAAAACCAGCCGGTTGTTTTTCACGATATTGCAAGAGTTTCGAGTGCCAGTATGGGTGCAACATCGATCGCAGCTTTGTGTGACTACAACCGATTATTCTGGTTTAACGGAGGCTTTGCTGAATGGGAAGTTAAGGATTACCCATTTGTTTTCGAATAGTTCCGATGCTCTCCCGCTTCTACAGCTTCAAACTAATCATAATACTGGCATTGTTATGGTTAACTCTGTTGGCTTTTGGGCTGGCGTATTACAGCACTCAGATTTTCCGGAACCTGGCGGTCGAAAATCAGTTGGAGTCGTTGCAGACGATCCTGGCAGTTAAAAGCCAGGATATCATTGAAGACCTGTACGACAATCAGAAACGTTTTGCCTTCAAGCTGCAAAGCGAAGAGCCTTTTGTAAATGCGTTACGAGATCAGAATTCGGAGGCCATGATATCCTGGCTCGGCAAAAGCTTCAGGCGCTATTTTGTCGCTTCTGGTCAGTTTGATCTTAAATCTATCATTGTGCGCAACCAGATTGGTGAAATAATTGCCGAAGTTGGCGACGATTACCAGCGACCCTATAGTGGCTGTCCTGTGGTCATGGGAGGTATCGGTGAATCCGATCTGACTAACTTGAAGCCCAGGTACGCACTGTGTTCGTTTGAAGGTGATTTGTATAGCGAGGCGCTGGTGCCAATAGGAACACCCGATCCAAAGGGCTATCTGCATGTCATTGCTTATGCCCTGGAAGGATTGAAAATGCTCGAGCAGGATTTTGAAATGCCTTTGCGAATTACTGCAAGCGATGGATCTGAACTGTTTCGATCTGGTAGCTGGCCGGAAAGCCCTCGAAAAAACTTTCTGTACCCCGAATATCTTCTGTACGGGGATGACTCGTTTCTTGGCGCTAGCATTACGGGTGCGTTTGACCAGCAACCATTTATAAACCGCCTCGATCGTACTGAATATAAATTCCTGGCACTAGCTACCTTTGCAACCCTGGCTGGCCTGGCCTTAGTGGTGTTGTTATTGTACCGGGCGTTCGTGCCGATGAACAAGTTGAGAAATTCGGTTGGCGCCTTGCTTACCGGAAAATATGATGCCATCAGTGAGGATAAATTACCGAGCGAATTACGCGATGTAGTTCGGGCTTATAATGAGATGGTCGAAGGGCTCGAGATAGAAACCATTTCGCGGCGGCAGACAGAGGAAAAACTGCGCTCGGAAAAGGATTTTATCGCCACCACGCTGAATTCGATTACCAACCCGGTAATCGTCATCGATTCGAAGGATAAAATAAAACTGGTCAATCCAAGTGGTGAAAAACTATTTGGTGAAAAGGAAAGGCTACTGGTTAATACGTCGGTACACGAGCTTTTAATTCTGTATTCAAATCGGCAAACCACACATATTGTCAATCTCAGTCATTTGTTGCGGCGAAAACAAACCCTGGACACCCTGTTTTTTTACGATGCTAACAGGGAAATTGTCGAGCTAGAGTTTTCAGCGTCACCGATGATCGATATGGAAGCCGAGGATGTAGGGTTTGTCGTGATTCTGAAAGATGTATCTGAATATGGCCAGCTACGACGAAAACTGACTCATGAGGGTAGCCATGATCAATTAACCGGGTTTCTTAACCGCGTTGCCTTTGAACATAAGTTCGACCGCCTGGTAGCCGAAGATCACGGATTAATCCCGCAGCACGTGTTTGCCTTTCTTGACATCGATCAGTTTAAGGTGGTGAATGAAACTTGCGGTAACCCGGGTGGAGATTTACTACTGAAACAGATTAGCACAATCATTAAATCGCATGTTCGAAAATCTGACGTACTGGCCCGCTTAAGCGGAGACGAGTTTGGAATCATCATGCCGTTTTTCAATATGGATCGAGCATTGCAGGCAATACAGAAAATTATAATCGATATTCAATATTCGGGTTTTGAATGGGATGAAAAGGAGTACGACGTTACAGCGAGTGTCGGGATGATGCCCTTTGGACAGGAGAAAGATGAATATCCCACGCATTACTCTAAGGTGGCCACGGCCTGTTTTTTGGCGAAAAGTAATGGTGGAAATCAATATCATTACATCGATGAAAATGATGAAAAGGTAACGGCACAGCAGGAGTCGATGGATTGGGTCGCCAGCATTATGAAGGGATTCAGTGAGGATCGGTTTTGCCTTTACGTGCAACCAATTGCATCACTGGATTCGAAGGATAATGACCTTAATTACGAAGTGCTGGTACGCTACCAGAGCCCGGAAGGCACGATTATCTCACCCGACAAATTCCTGCCATCGGCCGAGCGCTATAACCTGATCGAGAGAATCGATTGCTGGGTCGTCACGCACCTTATAGAGTGGCTTCAGGTAAACCAGGACAAGACAGGCAAAACAATGTTTTCGATTAACCTGTCGGGGCGCAGTATGGGATCGCAGACATTTCACAACTTTTTGCAGCAGAGCCTGGAGCAAACCGAAGTTGATAAGACTACATTGTGTTTCGAAATTACCGAAACTGCGGTATCCGGCAATGTGAAAGAGTCGATCGAGTTTATTAATTCGATCAGGCGGCTTGGCGCTAAATTTTCTATCGATGATTTTGGTACCGGCCTGTCTTCATTCAGTGATCTGAAGCAGTTCCCGGTGGAATACCTTAAAATTGACGGTGATATCGTACGCGAAATAAACGAAGACGATACCAATTTTGTGTTTCTCCGATCCATGACCGAGGTTGGGCATAGTTTGGGAATGAAAGTAATTGCCGAGCAGGTCGAATCGGGTGACCTGATTGACAAACTACGAGAGGCAAACATTGATTTTATTCAGGGCCATACCATAGGCCTGCCGGTAGAAATTCAATCGCTGGTATTAAAGTAAGTCAGTATTTCTCAATTGGGAGAGATTCACAGCCGCTGCGTTCCCGTACCAGGTCCTGGCGAATTATTATTCAAAGTCTCCTGAGGTTTTCACTTGTTGGTAAATTTGGGAATTTGATAATCCTGTAACAGTAGGTCGCGTTCGTTGCGTGATTTTGTATTAGATAGCCGTTTGATTGTGTCTATTTCAAGATAGGGCATCACCATGTGCAGAAAATCTAACTGGTGGGCCGATATATGATGCGAATGCCTGAATCCAACCTTGATCATGCTATCTGGAAACAGGTGACTGGCATCAATAAAAACCAGATCAGTATCGTCATTGCTGCAGGCCATTTCAGCGATAATTCCAACGCCGAGTCCTAGTCGCACATAGGTTTTGATGACGTCAGAATCGGTTGCGGTAAACGCTACCCGGGGTTCCAGTCTGGCAGCCTTAAATGCCTTGTCGAGCTGCGTGCGATCTGTAAGCCCGAGCATATATGTCAAAATTGGGCATGAAGCCAGGTCGGTCAGAGTAATATTCGACATGCCTGTCAACTGGTGGTCTGGTGGTACGACTATATACCGATTCCAGCTATAGGCGGGAATCGAAATCAATTCATCAAGTTCGTCAATAATCTCTGAGGCTATTACAAAATCAACCTGGTTATTGGCCGCGAGCTTGCACATGGCTTTAGGGCTACCCTGGTGAACGCACAATGCAATTTGGGGAAAGGCTGTGGTAAATCGCTGCAATATTGGTGGAAGAATAAACCGGGCCTGTGTGTGAGTCGTCGCCAGGGTCAGGCTTCCGCGATTATTATTACTATATTCATGTGCAGCTCGCTTGATATTTTTGGCGCTATCAAGCAGCCTGGTGACATGCTCCAGTATTGCCCGTCCAGCCGGAGAAATACTGGTTAATTTTTTTCCGGATCGCCCGAATATCTGAATATCGAGTTCATCTTCGAGCAATTTAATCTGGTGGCTCACACCCGGTTGTGAAGTGTATAGCTCTTCCGCTGCCGCAGACACATTCAGATTATTGCGCACCACGGCGTCCAGAAAACGTAATTGTTGGAGTTTCACCTGCGCCCAGAACAAGCTAGTCAGTCGAAGTAGGCCCGGATTTTACAAGGAACTGGACGCATGACAACTGATTTTTTGCTTATCGACCGAGATCCTGCCAGGAGGTATCGCTCGCTTACCCCCGGTTCAAGCAGGCGTCAATGATCCCTGGTGGTCATCCCGACTGAGCCGAAAAATCGATAGACTTGACCCGGGGCGAAACATTGATTTCATCGATTACCATATCAGTACTGGATCGCAGAATTTGCCAGATCAGACTGGCAATATGCGCCACCTCGATTGCATTTTCTGGTTTTTCACCCGGCCTGAACGAGAGGTTGTCGAAGAAAGGGCTGCGCACCATACCCGGATTGATCAGACTTACATTAATACCGTCGTTGGAGCAATCCTGGCGTAGGGCCTGGCACAGTCCACGAAGGCCGAATTTGGCAGCGCTGTAAAGTGCACCCTTTTTGCCAGCAATCAAGGCCGATTCAGATCCAATAAAAATCATTCGGCCTCTTTTTTGATGGCGAAAAACAGGGACTAATCGACGACTGAGTATCAGTGCACTGCTCAGGTTGACGCGTATGGCCTGGTCAATTTGTGCCACTGAAAACTGTTCGATCGATCCAAAATGACCGCTGCCAGCAGCGTGGATAAAGCAGTCGAAGCGATGCTGACCGATTAATTCGCCCATGCACCGATCGGTTTTGTCCAGATCGGCCAGATCGAGCGCAATGCCGGTAAATAGACCCTCGCCAGGGTCGGGAGATACTCCTCGACGGCTGATACCAACAACCCGAAGACCATTTTGCAGTAACAGTTTTGCAATCGCCAAACCGATTCCCGAACTGGTACCGGTGATCAGAACAGTTTTGGTTTCTTTCATGCTAGCACTCTTTGAACTAGATTGTTTTGCGCCTGCAGGGATCGAGCAAATCTGGTCAATGGCTCAATATTTTGAGCGATTAGCTGGCTGACATGCGTTTTGTCACGTCCGGTTTGCTGCTTCAGGTTGTCGCTTATGACCTTGATACATTGCACTAGTTCGGCACTGCTAAAGCGCGTGGCCGTAGCAAAAAAAGCGCTCGCTTCCATGTCGAACAGATGCTCCGGTTGATATTCGCTACTGGCCTGGTTGAGTGTCAGGCAATGGGCTGACTCCAGGTTCGTATCGATTGGCGGGACCGGGTAATAGCTATAATTCGTATTGCACTCGGTGATCTTGTTTATTACCAGGGCAGTTCCGATCGTATGTTGTGCAGAACCAGCGGTACCGAGATTGATCCATGCGAGCGCAGGTTGTTCCCGGTTGAGCGCAGCAACCCAGGCGCTCGCGGCAGCAACGGCGGCCTTTCCAATGCCGCTGATAACGCACAGCATTTGATCGCCCTGGTACAGGTCGAAGGCGTGATCAACGCGCGATTTTTTCAGCCGGTAATAATCGATGATCGGTTTTGCCTCGCAGTGCATGGCCGCTACCCAGACTAACATAGCGCCCGGTCCGTATGCTTATTGACCCACGATTGACTGGTTTCAAGGATCGGCATGAATTCGGCAATGATTTCATCGTTGCGGTGTTTCTTTGCACCTCGCAGCAGAACCTCGAGCTTGCTGATCATTATGTTTATCGCGGTGGAACGGTAAGGTTCATCTAGTACACCTCGATGGAGCAGGTGGTATATCGAGCGGATGCGAAATCGATCCATGCCCCAATATCGACGAGATAGCTGGTCATTGTGGCCACCGTACTTGGTGATAAGCGGACGGTCGATATAGTAAACCGGGTACCGGTGACATATCCTGAGCCACAGGTCGTAATCTTCACAGGCAGGAAGCGATTCGTCAAACAGGCCGACCGAGTGCAAAAGCGAACGGCGTAACACTACAGCTGATGGAGAGATAACGCACAAAGGCAGGCAGCGCTCAAATATCCAGCCACCAGACTTGGTGTGTTTCTTCATTGGATTAACCCTTGCACCGTTCCTGACCCAGATTTCATCGGAGTGAAACAGCTGGTATTCGGAATGATGTTGCTGACTCAGGCGAACCTCAGATATTTTATCAGGCAGCCAGGTATCGTCCGAGTCGAGGAATGCTATCCATGCATGACTGGCTTGACTGATGCCAGCGTTCCTCGCAGCGCTGACGCCCTGATTTGGTTGCCGGATCAGCTTGATTTCCGGGTAGTGTTGCGAAATATGACACGCGGTAGCATCAATCGAACCATCGTCGACTACAATAATTTCGTCAACCGGACTGTCCTGGCTTAAGACCGACTCGATAGCCCGACTAAGAGTATGTAATCGGTTGTAGCTTGGAATAATAACCGATATCTGCATCAACTCAGTTTTTTTGAGGAATAATGGCCGGCCCAGGAAAACTGGTAACCACTGCGCCATCGGAATCGAGTATTCGGTTTTTACCACTCCGGTCTACTTCGTCTATGCGGATGACCGAATGATGTGGGATATAGGTATGTTTTATATCGCCAAATTCGCTCTTGAGCTTTTCTTCGGATGGGTCGATCAACAATTTCGAATGTTCGCCAAAAATAATTTCTCCCACCTCGATAAATCCTGCCATGTGTGACTGGCTGACTTCGTGAGCATAGAGTTCATAAATTCGATTATTGTTATGAAACTGGATGCGAAAAGTAGATTTTTTCTTAGCCATGTGACTATTCACGTGTTCGCCATTAGGTGATCCAGACCCCCATCCATGTGGATTTCGGTTAACTCGGAGAGTCCGCCAACTAGCTCACCATCGATCAATATCTGTGGAATCGTACGAGCCCTTTGCGTTGCCACATTAAATTCCTGGAGCAGGGCCTCATCGGTGTCGATACGTTTGTCGGTGAAGTCAATTTTCCATTTGCCGAGTAAACATTTTGCCTTGTCGCAAATAGGGCAGGTGCCGGTACTGTATACGATTACTCTGGGCATGAGTCAATTACCTAAAGGATGAAGCGTAATTCTAATCAAAATGTTCTCTAGCACAATCGATTTCAATCTTTAGATCCTGGCGAATGCCTTATGATGACAGGAATAATAGTAATACTTTTGGGCCGACCATTTCATGATACCAAGATTCAGTTGGGTACTTGAACCAGTACCCACGGTTTTACTACTATTGCCCAGAGTAATGTTTTTGCCTGAACCCAGTCTTTTGCTTGCGCGTCGCTGACAGGAGATACGCGCGACTCATCTAGCCATTGCTGAACTAATTCGGTATTGTCTTGCTGCAGCGCAAACGCAACATCGATTAAATCAAGTTCGGGTTCGACGCACAGGGATTTGCCAGCGGCAAAAAAACGTTCCAGTTCCTTCCAGTTTATCCTGGCGGTTTCAGAATTTAATTTTGCGCGCAATAGCTTCGCATTTTCGCTAGCGTTATTCATATCGAGAGTTTAACGAATGATTTCCACGCCTTTCAAAGGACAGGCTTGTATCGTGTCTTTAACGGTTTGAATGGCATCCGTGCGTGGATAGTGTTTTCGCCAGGCGATCGCTACAGTTCGCTCTGGAGAGGGTGAATCGAATGGTTTGATCCGAATCATCCCTTCGTTTGGCGATCCGTTCAAAATGCTGGTACGGGGAAGTACGGTAATACCAGTACCTGCGGCGACCATGTGCCGGATAGTTTCCAGCGAACCTCCTTCCAGGGTTCGAGTCAATTCGCTGTTGCCCGACATGCAATTAGGACAGGCCTCGATCACCTGGTCTCTGAAACAGTGGCCCGCACCCAATAGCATCAGATCCTGTGATGCAAGTTCTTCAGGGGCGATAGCGTCCCGATCTTGCCACTCGTGATCTTTAGGCAACGCGACAATAAAAGGCTCCTGGTACAGTGGGGCAGTCACGATGCCCGGTTCTTCGAACGGATAGGAAATAATAATAGCATCGAGCGCCCCCTGTTTGAGTGATTGAAACAGATTGGCGGTGAAATTTTCCTCGATAATAAGCTTTAGTTCAGGTGCGTTTTTGGTGAGCCCTGGTATCAGGTCGGGCAGTAGATAAGGTCCGATAGTATAGATAACACCGAGCTTGAATTGGCCAGACAGCGGGTCTTTACCCTGCTGCGCGATCTCACTCAGTAACTGTGCTTCCTGGAGAACGATATAAGCCTGGTTGATTACTTGCCGGCCGATTTCTGTGATTCGAATTTCGTTTTTCGAACTACGTTCGAATAGACAGACACCGAGTTCTTCCTCGAGTTTTTTGATTGCTATACTGAGCGTGGGCTGACTGACGAAACACGCCTGGGCCGCTTTACCAAAATGAAGTTTTTGCGACACGGCTACGATATAGCGTAATTCAGTTAA
>CAZJEJ010000030.1:0-21744 GCA_964544945.1 uncultured Gammaproteobacteria bacterium
TATCAGGCAATAGACCAGTAACACCGACCACTGCGGCGCGACCCTGACTGACATCGCTGTGAGCAGTTCACGTTGTGAAGGAAGCAGGCCTACTATGTATGAAAACAGGCCGTATTCCAGCGCCGACACGATTGGCGTCAGGCTAACAAGATAGGTAAATACAAGCAGACTCCCGGTCAACCCCAATTGCCAGGCCTTTGACTTGAGGCTAAACACAGACGCAGCTATCCCGGGGATCAGGAGAGGGAATTATACTCGTACATATTTTCAGCATAGCTCTGCAAGATAGTTAACGGTGGTATCAATACGAATCCAGGCCAAATCAGGATTCAGACTCGCTCATTATAAAATCTGAAGTATCTTATGGATAGTGAAGAATATGATTTTGATACATTAGGCATTGTGGCAAAAACAACTGGACTTTAGGTGGGCATTATCGATATATTGCCGGCAGTTTTCAGGTGCGTGGCAACACGATAATCGGGAAACTCGTGAAAAACGAGTACTGCCCCCGCAACGGTGAAGAAGCGGGAACCCCTGATTTATTCTGGACGAAGCAGATTGAAGATCAAAACTCGTCGATTTAAGGCGTTAATCGCACGTAATAGCTAGCTATTGCGAAGATTAACAACGAAAAATCGTCGAATTTTGGCTACAAGATGCGAGTTCACGAATAGATCAGAGGTTCCTTAGACTTCCAAGTCCGGAGACCGGCCTGAAATTGTTTGAACAAGACCAGAATTACGGGCGGTAATTCTCACAGCTTGTAGCGATGTCTAACATTCTCTCCAACTGTGTGTGTCTCTCTTTAGTTTCTGGAGAACCACATGAAATCATGTAAATCCAATCTTTTAGTAATCCTCAGCCTGGTTGTACTCCCGGCTATAAGCCAGGCAGATCTTGGGCCTATAATAATTACGCCGACTCGAACTGTTCAGCCGGAAAATAACTCCAGCGCTACGGTTTACGTGCTGACCCGGGAAGAAATCGAAACAAGTGGCGCCAGGACTACGGGTGACCTGTTGCGAGGCATTCCTGGAGTTCAAATAGACGACCTATTTGGTAATGGTACCGAAATTAATATCAGTGTACGGGGGTTTTCTTCCACGGCAAACGCTAACACCCTGGTGTTGGTGAACGGCCGGAGACTGAATCAAAGTGATACTTCGAGCCCGAACCTGCATCATATTTTTCCCAGGGATATCGAACGTATAGAGGTATTGGTGGGCAGCGCAGGTAGCCTGTATGGCGATCAGGCAGTCGGTGGTGTAATCAATATTATCACCCGAAGAGGGGGTCGTGATTATCAGCAGATCGGCCTGAAGTCAGGCAGTTTTGAGTACAGGGGGATTGAGTTCAATTCATCACAGCAAATCTCCGATGGCCTTAGGTACCGGCTCTCTGCGGAAATATTTCAGGCTGATCACTATCGCGACCACAACGCGGAAGAAAACAGCAATGTATACGGCGTACTGGAGTACGCGGATTTTGAGCAAAGCATGTTTTTAGAAATCCAGAAGATCGACGACAGGCTGGAATTACCCGGTGCGCTGTTGAAAGCTGAGTTCGACGCCGACCCTACCCAAAGCAACGCCGGTTTTATCAATGACTTTATCGATGAAGACACCACTGTCAGCCGTATTGGATACGAGCGGAGTATCGGCGATCAAAAATTTAACATCGACGCTACACGTAGGACAACAGACGCTGACTTGCTCCAAAGTTTTCGTAACAACCCAAGCCCTTCAGCCGGCACTACTAACCGCAGAAACAACAGCGTAAATCCAAAGTTATCGGGGGTTATTAGTGCCCGCTTACAGGTACCTTATGTAGTTGGCATCGATCTGGAACAGACGGATTACAATCTAATCCTGCCCAATGTTTTTGGGACTGTCACTGCCAGCAATGAGCAAAAAAATCGAAGTGTGTTTTTTCAAGTTACCCCAAACGTGTCTGAGCGGCTGCAGCTAACTTTAGGAATGAGGCGGTCCAGCGTTGAAAACGACATGAAAGATGGTTTCTCATTTCCATCAGGTTTAAAAATCGATGACGACATTAGCGTAAAAGAACTGGGACTGGCTTACCGACTGGACAATAAAACCAGGCTGAGCGTTCGCTACGATGAAAATTTTCGATTCGCCAAAGTCAATGAACTAGCCCAGGCGGCACCGGGTAATGTACTCAACACTCAAACCGGTGAATCAATTGAAGTAGGCGTTGATCTACTTCTCGGAGATCACCAACTAGTTGGTTCTATCTATCAGTTGAATCTTGAAAACGAAATTGAATTTGACCCTACAGCCGGTGTATTTGGTGAAAACGTAAATCTGGATAAAACCCAACGCAATGGTTTAACCTTATCTTTGTTCAGTCAGATTAGTACCAAATTTTTGATGAAAACTGACCTGGGATTTGTTAACGCGGAGTTTAAATCCGGTACATTCAAAGGCAACGATATCTCTGGTGTCGCATCCGAAATTGCTAAAATTCGTCTCGATTACCAGGTTGACCAAAAACTGACAACTTACCTGGAGGCTAATTACACTGGACAAAGATATGCCCAGGGTGACAATGGTAATAACTTCGGCAAGCAGGACTCCATCAAAGTGTTTAATGCAGGTATGAACTATAAGCAAAAAGCATGGGGTATTCAGGCCAGAGTCAATAATTTAACCGATGAAAAATATGCAGAATTCATCACTAACAATGGCTTCGGTGCGGCCTTCCAGCCCAGTCCTGAGCGCAACTATATGCTCACTGCGAGTTATCAGTTCTAAGCGTGGGAAATAGACTATCAAACATCATCACCCGTACCGGCGACAAGGGTTCAACGGGGATGGCGGATGGCAGTCGTCGTTCTAAAAATGATGCCCGGGTACATTGCCTGGGCGAGGTGGACGAACTCAATGCATCCATCGGGGTTGCATTGAGTTTTATCGAGGAAATTCAGGTACAAGAGGTTCTGTTTGCGGTCCAGCATGACCTGTTCGATATCGGTGCTGAACTCTGTCAACCAGGGAAATCGTTGATCCAGCAAGTTCATCTGGAAGCGATCGAATCTTCTGCAGCCCAGTTCAACGAGTCATTACCGGCACTGAAAGAATTTATATTGCCCGGCGGTTCACAGGCTGTCGCTTTCCTGCATCTGGCGCGAACTATCTGTCGGCGCGTAGAGCGCTCGTTGATCGCGCTGAAAAGTGTGGAGGAACTGAACCCGATTACCGTGCAGTATGTCAATCGCCTGTCGGATCTTTTGTTTATACTCGCACGCTCGATGGCCCACCAGGATTGCGGTTCCGAAGTCTACTGGCGCTCGAAATATTCACGCCTGAGCGAGGAATAGTCGAACGCGATAAACCATCAGGAGCAGCGGTGGGAACAGGTAAGAGTGTCGAATGAAGCCCGAGGTACTAGTCGAGCAGGAAATCCAGCGTCATTTGTGCGAACGCCCTGGGTTGCTCCGCGTGTAGCCAGTGCCCCGCATTAGCAAGGGTTTTGATCTGCACCGAGTAAAAATGCGCCTTGATCAGTTTTTCTTCCGACTGGCCGATATAGTCTGATTTTTCACCTCGCAAAAACAGTGTCGGGCATTCGATTTGCCAGTCCGGTGGAAGCTCAGCAAAACCGGTGATTTTATCGAGGTTTTGCTTAATCGCCGGCCAATTGACCCGCCAGCGCCAATGCTCGCCATCACGAAACAGGTTTTGCATTAGAAAAGCGCGTAACGATGGCTCTGGAATGTCAACCTGTAAGGCCTGGTCTATTGAGGACCGACTTTGGTGCCGATCGAGTTCCAGGGATAGTATCGGGTCGATCAGGTGCAGGTGATCATGTGCGTAAGGTACTGGCGATATATCGGCTACTACTAGCCTGGAAACCCTTGTCGCCTGCTCCAGCGCCAACAGCATGGCTATTTTCCCACCCATGCTGTGTCCAATCACATTACACTGGTCGATATCCAAATGACGTAACAATCGGTAGACGTCTTCGGCCATGAGCCGATAGTCGATATCTCGATGATGAAAAGACCGCCCGTGATTTCGCAGGTCGAGTGTATAAACCTCGAAATGTTCCGCAAATACCTTCGTCAGCGATTGCCAGTTTTTACTCGACCCAAACAGACCGTGCAGGATGATTAGTGGCTCGCCATCGCCGCTTTGGGTGTAATGTAACAGGGTGTCATCGGGCACTGATCTGCTTCCGGAAATGAATGGTACTGACAGAAAATCCGAAACCAAATATTCGTCATTCCCGCTTTCGCGGGAATGGCAGGATTAAGATTTCTTTTTCGGGATATATAAATCGGTGATCGTCCCTTCGACCATTTCAGCCGCAAAATTGAAGGTTTCCGAAAGGGTTGGATGCGCGTGTATGGTCAGGCCAATATCTTCCGCGTCGGCACCCATTTCCAGCGCGAGGACCGCCTCGGCGATCAATTCACCCGCATTAGGGCCTACTATGCCAGCACCGAGGATACGTTTATTTTCCTTGTCGAATAACACCTTGGTCATACCCTCGGTACGGTCGATTCCCAGTGCGCGCCCGCTCGCGGCCCAGGGGAAAGCGCCTTTTTCATAGTCGATACCCTGGATTTTGGCTTCAGTTTCACTCAACCCCATCCATGCTATCTCCGGGTCGGTATAGGCTACCGAGGGGATAGTTTTAGGATCGAAACACGATTTCATACCGGCGGTCACTTCCGCCGCAACCTTGCCTTCGTGCGTCGCTTTATGCGCCAGCATTGGATTACCAACGATATCGCCAATTGCGAAAATATTCGCAACACTGGTACGCATTTGCTTGTCTACCTCGATAAATCCTGACTCATCAACCTTAACTCCGGCTTTTTCGGCGCCAATTTGGAATCCGTTAGGTCGGCGACCGACACAGACCAGTACCTTGTCGAACACCTCTGGATCGGGGGCTTTGTCGCCTTCAAATTTAACCTTCAGGCCGTTTTTCTGGGGCTTTATTTCGGTTACTTTTGTTTTCAGGTGGATCGCTTTGTAGCGTTTTGAAATCACCTTGCTTAAAGGTCTCACCAGATCTTTATCGCAGCCGGGGATCAGCGTATCCATGAATTCGACTACGGTTATCTCGGATCCAAGGGCATCGTATACGGTTGCCATTTCGAGACCAATGATGCCACCACCGACGATCAGCAGTTTCTTTGGCACCTCGGTCAGCTCCAGTGCGCCGGTAGAATCCATCAGGCGTGCATCATCATTGGGGAACCCTGGAATCTCGATGGCCTGCGAACCCGCCGCAATAATGCAGTGCTCAAACTCTATACGGGTTTCCTTACCATCTTTCACGACATCCAGGTTATTCTGGTCGACAAATTCACCCACACCGGTCACAACTTCTACCTTGCGCTGCTTAGCCAGCTGCTTAAGTCCTCCAGTCAGCTTGTTTACAACCCGGTTTTTAAATCCATTGATACCCTCCAGATCGATTTTTGGCTTACCAAATTTAACCCCATTGGCCTCCATGTGATTGGCTTCATTTATTACTTGTGCGGTATGCAGGAGAGCCTTTGACGGGATACAACCTACATTAAGGCAAACACCACCCAGGGAATCATAGCGCTCGACCAGTACCACCTTCTTGCCCAGATCTGCAGCTCGAAATGCGGCTGTATAACCACCCGGGCCTGCGCCAAGTACCAGTACCTCTGTTTTCATCTCTGTCTCCGTATCGGCAAAGGCCGAATGTGTCGATTGTACTGGTTTACCAGCACCCTGTTTAATGTTGGCTGATCCGACAGGAGCAGCTTCATAATGTTCTTGCCTACAATAACACCCTTCTGATATCCGTGATGACCCGGCTCAGGTAACTGGTAAATCTGGCTCCCTGCGCACCATCGATAACCCGATGATCGTAAGACAGCGCCAGAGGCAATATCAAACCCGGCTTGAAACCGCCATCAGGCTGATATACAGGCTGCATTTTTGCCTTTGCGATACCCAAAATAGCCACTTCGGGTGCGTTTACGATAGGGGTGAATTGCGTGCCACCAATCCCGCCAAGGCTCGAAATAGAAAAGCAGCCACCCTGCATATCGGCGGGTAATAACTTACCTTCACGCGCGCTTCCTGCGGTCGAACCCAGTTCGGCGGCGAGGTCGAATATCCCCTTCTGATCAACATCACGAATTACCGGAACCACTAAACCATTGGGTGTATCGACCGCAACACCGATGTGAAAGTATTTTTTCAAAATCAACCTTTCTCCGCTGCTTTCCAGCGACGCGTTGAAATCAGGAAATTCTTTCAGGGCATTTACCACTGCCTTCATAATAAAAACCAGCGGCGTTAGTCGGACACCTTTTTTCTCGGCTTCAGCTGCCAGTGATTTCCGAAACATTTCGAGATCGGTGATATTCGCCTCATCGAATTGGGTAATATGTGGCACACTGATCCAACTGCGGTGTAAATGCGCGCCGGACTTTTTTTGAATACGGCTTAACGGTACCGACTCTATCTCGCCGAATTTAGAAAAGTCGATCTCGGGCATCGTCGATACCTGGATTCCACCCACACCGGCATCCACCGTGGCGGATAATGAAGCCTTGATATAGGCATTGACATCTTCCTTTAAAATCCTTCCCTTGGCGCCAGTACCATTTACCCGTTCCAGGTTGACGCCCAAATCGCGGGCATGCCGACGAATTGAAGGACTGGCATGGATTTGCTGACCCGACTTATTAACGCTAACGCCAGATAAACTACCAGTTGGCGGCCCTGGTTCTCTTCCAGGGGCGGCTGCCGGTAGTGATGGTACGTCCAACTCGGGCTTCTCGGGTTCACTTTCTGGCGTCGGTTCTGGGGCTAACATTGCTTCGAGTTCCGGTCCGTCAGGTTTTGTACCTTCACTCACCGACGTTACCTGCAATTTTGCTATTGCCGTCCCTTCTGAAATTCGGTCACCGACACTAACCAGAACCGATTCAACCTTGCCAGCATATGGGCTTGGTATTTCCATCGTCGCCTTGTCCGATTCGAGTACGATAATCGAGTCTTCGGCCGCAATTTCTTCGCCTGCTATAATCAGCACCTCGATAATTTCTATCTCGTCGAAATCACCCACATTCGGTAAATTTATCGTCAATAATTCTGCCACTTCTGTCTCCTGTCCGTCTGACTACACGGTCATCGGATTGGGTTTTTCTGGATCGATCTGGTATTTTTTGATTGCCTGCCCTACCAGTTTATGGTCAATTTCGCCCTCATCCGATAAAGCCTTGAGCGCGGCCAGGACCACATAATATCGACTCACCTCGAAAAAAGTACGCAGCTTTTCACGCGTATCGCTACGACCAAAGCCATCGGTACCGAGGGTAACAAAACGCATCGGAACAAATTCCTGTAACTGGCCGACAAATGCACGGGTATAGTCGCTTGCCATCACCGCCGGTCCTTTTCGACCCTGAAGCTGTAGTTCAAGGTAGCTTTTCCTCGTCTTTTTAACCGGATGTAACAGGTTCCAGCGAGCACAATCATTACCTTCGCGCGCCAGTTCATTGACGCTGGTTACGCTCCAGATATCGGCATTGATATCAAAATCAGCCTTGAGTAAGTCGGCGGCGGCAATGACTTCACGCAAAATTGTGCCTGACCCCATCAACTGCACCTTTTTACCCGTTTCATCACCTTCTCGCAGACAGTAAATCCCCTTGATAATGCCCTCGCTAGACCCCCTGGGTTTCGCCGGGTGCGCATAGTTTTCATTCATTACAGTGACGTAGTAAAACACCTTATCGTTCTTTTGAAACATGCGTTTTAGACCGTCATGAAGAATCACGGCGAGCTCGTAGGCGTACGTGGGGTCGTAGGAAACACAGTTCGGTATAGTGCCGGCGACGATCAGGCTATGACCATCCTGGTGTTGCAAGCCCTCACCGGCCAACGTGGTGCGCCCCGCAGTACCACCCATCAAAAACCCACGTACCTGCATATCACCGGCTACCCAGGCAAGATCACCGATACGCTGGAATCCAAACATCGAGTAATAGATATAAAAAGGAATCATATTGATGCCGTGCGTACTATAGGCTGATCCTGCCGCTATCCATGAAGACATCGCGCCCGCCTCGTTGATGCCTTCCTGCAATATCTGACCCTTTTTGTCTTCGCGGTAATACATTACCTGATCAGAGTCCATCGGCTCGTAAAGTTGCCCCTTAGACGAGTAAATTCCAAGTTGTCGAAACATACCTTCCATACCAAAGGTGCGGGCCTCGTCGGGTACGATTGGAACGATATTTTTACCGATCAGCTTGTCGCGCGTCAGTGTAGACAACAGACGCACAAAGGCCATAGTGGTCGAGAATTCGCGCTCGCCACTATCTTTCAGCAAGGAATCAAAGGTACTCAGGTCTGGAATCACAAGCGGTTCGGAAGTATCAGATCGCACCGGCATATAGCCACCGAGTTTTTCACGCTGCTCGTGCATATATTTCTTTTCAGCGCTATCTTCCGCGAAACGATAGAACGGTGCCTCGACAATTTTTTCGTCGCTTACCGGAATATTAAAACGGTTACGAAAGGCCTTTAACGCCTGCTCGCCCATCTTCTTTTGCGAATGGGTAATGTTCTGTCCTTCACCGGCCTCGCCCATGCCATAACCCTTCACAGTTTTGGCAAGGATAACGGTTGGTCTATCCTCAGATTTTATCGCCTCGGCATAAGCCGCGTACACCTTGTGTGGATCATGCCCGCCACGATTGAGTCGCCAGATATCCTCGTCGGACATCTCGGCCACCATTTCTTTCAATTCCGGATACTTTCCAAAAAAGTGTTCGCGTGTATAGGCTCCTCCCTTGGCTTTGTAGGCCTGGTATTCTCCGTCGACTGCTTCCTCCATACGTTTAAGTAATAAGTCGTGCTCATCCCTGGCGAGCAACGGGTCCCACCTGGAACCCCAGACCACCTTGATTACGTTCCAGCCGGCGCCTCGAAATACCGCTTCAAGCTCTTGAATAATCTTTCCATTGCCCCGCACCGGGCCATCGAGGCGTTGTAAGTTACAATTGATTACGAAAATCAAATTGTCCAGATTCTCTCTCGATGCCAGTGAAATTGCACCAAGGGATTCAGGCTCATCCATTTCCCCATCGCCCATAAAAGCCCAAACTTTGCGGTCATACTGCGGCTGAATCTCGCGATTTTCCAGGTACTTCATGAACCGCGCCTGGTAAATAGCCATCAACGGTCCGAGCCCCATCGACACGGTCGGAAATTGCCAAAAATCGGGCATTAGCCAGGGGTGCGGATACGAGGATAATCCGTTTTCGTTGAGTGCTTCCTGGCGAAAAGAATTCAGCTGCTTTTCGCTGATACGACCCTCAAGAAACGCACGTGCGTATATTCCTGGTGCAGAATGACCCTGGAAAAATACCAGATCTCCCTTGTGCTGTTCATTGGGTGCTCGAAAGAAATGATTGAATCCAACGTCGTATAGAGTCGCCGCCGAGGCAAAGCTGGCGATATGTCCGCCCAGTTCAGACGAAATTCTGTTGGCATGTACCACTATTGCGGCCGCATTCCAGCGAATCACAGAGCGGATCGTGTGTTCAATCGCCTGATCTCCTGGCATGGGTTGCTGGGTCGAAACCGGGATGGTATTTACATAAGCCGTGTTAGCCGTGTAAGGCAGGTAAGCGCCCGAGCGTCTGGCCTTGTCGATCAGTTTTTCAAGCAGGAAATGGGCTCGTTCAGGGCCGCCACTTTCCAGCACCGATTCGAGGGACTCTATCCATTCATGGGTTTCCTGCGGGTCGAGGTCTGTTTCATTTGCCATTTTCTCTTGCTCTTGCTCTTGCTCTTTTTTCCAGTGTGTCGGTGGAAAGGTTAACTGCCTTACCTGGATAAGATCACCAAAGCGCGTTCCCGTTCGATAACAATCAATAAACTATGGTGTCTAGCAGCATTATACGGCATATTTACTCACTGATTAATTTTCATGTCATAATTTATCCCAATATAAATAGTTTGTACTCCCTTATAAATCAACAAAAGAATGGATAGGATCTCGATCATCAAGCCAGATGACTGGCACTTGCATTTGCGTGATTCTCCCTTTATGGAATCAGTAGTCGCAGATTCTGCCCGGCAGTTTTCGCGGGCAATCATAATGCCAAACCTTAGTCCACCCGTCAGAAACTGCGACGAAGCATTCGCTTATCGCGAACGTATTCTCTCGGCCCTGGCGGCCGACAATCAGTTTGAACCGTTGATGACGCTGTTCCTTACCGACAATACCAGTAGCGAAGAAATTCTCAGAGCCAGCAAGTCCGAGTTTATTTTCGCTGCCAAGCTCTACCCTGCCGGAGCCACGACAAATTCTGACGCAGGGGTCACCAATATTAAAAACATTCGTACGGTACTGGAAGAAATGCAAATGCACTCGTTTCCTTTATTGGTGCATGGAGAAGCGACCGGACAGGCGATAGACGTATTTGACCGCGAAAAGATTTTTATCGACAGGACACTGAATACAATCAGATCCGACTTTCCAGAACTACCGATCGTGTTCGAACACATTACCACGCGCGATGCGGTTGATTACGTCGAATCGCAGGATGACAGGCTAGCGGCTACGATAACTCCGCATCATTTGTTGATCAATCGTAATGCGATGTTCAGTGGTGGTCTGCGTCCACACTATTATTGTTTACCCGTGGCCAAGCGCGAAGAACATCGACTGGCATTACTTAAAGCGGTTAGTAGCGGTTCAAATCATTATTTCGCTGGCACCGACAGCGCGCCACACACCAGGCACGCCAAGGAATCTGCCTGTGGATGTGCCGGTATTTATTCCGCGCACTGTGCGATCGAGCTCTACGCGGAGGCCTTTGATCTCGCCGGGGATTTTACTCATTTCGAAGCATTTATGAGCCTGAACGGGCCTGTATTTTATCGACTACCTGTCAATAGCATGCGCGTGAACCTCGAAAGAATCGAGTGGCGGGTACCTGATACCCTCCCCTTCGCGCAGGAGAACCTGGTGCCCTTCAAAGCGGGTGAATTGTTACGATGGAAAGTGGTTAGCGATGCCTGAGATCAATCCGATATCAAAACGTTTTAGAGGTTTTCTACCAGTCGTGGTCGACGTCGAAACCGGTGGATTCAACGAACAAACCGACGCGCTACTACAAATTGCGGCAGTGATAATTGGCATGGACAGCCAGGGCAAGCTCTATTGTACAGAGTCCGTATCCTGCCACGTCAAACCCTTCGATGGCGCCAACCTTGAACCCGCATCGATGGAAATCAATAAAATCGATGTCGACCATCCGTTTCGTCTCGCGCTGGATGAAAAACAGGCGCTGCCAAAAATTTTCAAACCCGTTCGTGAATCATTAAAGCAATGCGGTTGTAGCAGAGCCATACTGGTTGGGCACAACGCTCATTTCGACTTGAAGTTTCTTACCGCCGCCACACTACGAGCAGGAATCAAACGCAATCCATTTCATCCGTTCAGCACTTTCGATACCGTATCCCTGGCTGGACTGGCGTATGGACAAACCGTACTGGCAAGATCCATTAAAGCTGCTGGTCTGGAATGGAATTCCGATGAGGCGCATTCGGCCATTTACGATGCGGAAAAAACCGCAGAGCTATTTTGCAGGATTATTAACGATTCAACTTTTGTACAGCCACCGATGTAAATTTGATTTATAATCCCGGCATATCAATTCAACCGCCAACATTTTGCAAAAAGAAGACCTATCCATAATCGTTGTCGACGATCTCCAGTTTAGCAGGGAAGTGGTTAAATCCGGATTAACCAAATTCGGCTTTACCGATATTCGTACCGCATCATCCGGTTACGAGGCGCTCTATTTTTTAAACCAGCGCCGGGCCGATGTCGTACTCGCTGATTTCTGGATGCCTGGCATGAATGGTCTGGAAGTAACCGACCTCATTCGCCGCTGGGATGAAAATAATGACCGTTATACCGGTATCGTGCTACTTACTGCCGAAGACACCACATCAAGTGTGGTGGTTGCATTTGATCGTGGCGTCGATGACTTTATATCCAAATCGACCAATCAATTTGAACTCGCGGCGCGCGTGTATGGTGCCGGACGCACTGCCTATCAGCAAAATGAGTTACGCGAGCGAACGCGTTCCCTCGGCAATCAGTTTATGCACGTCAAGCAGTATAGCCTGCAAGATCCTGAAACCAACTTGCCGAACAGAGCACAGTTGGAAACGCATCTTGAATCATTGGTCAAACACTGCGCGAGCAGAGGTGGCGGGATCGGCTTTGGTTTAATCGAAGTAAAAGCAAAAGACTCGCAGTTGCGTCCCGGTACTTTAAAAACCATATCAAATTCGCTGCAACTGACCTTGCGCCCTATGGATGTGGTATCTCGCTACAATACAGCGACATTCGCGGTTTCTATTTTTTACCAGAATCCAGGTGAGTTTAACCCGAAGATGTTTCAACGTTTGATTCAGAGCGTCAAGCGCCATACCAATCAAACTAGCGATCTCGGGCAACCGCTTAAAATATCGCTTGGTACCTGGTACGGCCATAATTTCGATCCGGAACCGATGGTAGATGATATCCTTTCTGCCGCCAGTAAGGCGCTACAACCCGTCGCGTGACCAGGAAAGCCCTGCAATTACAACAGGGCTTTTGATACAAGACATCTCCGACTAACTGACTTTTTTCTCGATCGCGGATTTGACTATTTTTCCCAATTCTCCAGAAGCATGCATTTCCAATGTGATATCGCATCCACCAATCAACTCGCCATCAACATAAACCTGGGGAAAGGTTGGCCAATCTGCGAAACTCGGCAGGTTTTGAAAAATTTCAGGATCGGATAACACATTAACAAATGCAAATTCAACCTCGAGCGATTTTAACGCCTCTGCGGTCCGGCTTGAAAAACCGCACTGGGGTAGTTGCGGCGTCCCCTTCATGTATATAAGAACAGGATGTGTATCAACCTGTTGTTTAATGCGTTCTAAAACGTCCATCGAAATTCCTCTGAATGAATAACTGACTTGTTTACTGGGTTATTATGATACTCGGTTTTTTGCTGGAAGAAAATCGGGTAGCCCGAAATATTTGTCATTGATCAACGTGCTGCTGTAACCAGTATTCGAGTAGTGCGCTATGCCAGAGTTTGCTGCCATTTAATCGCGTGAAATGCTGCTCAGGCTCCTGTAATAGTTGATCCAGGTAGGCACGATTGAAAATGCCTCGCTCACGACTGCGCTGACTGTTAAGTGTTTCCGCCATAAACTGGTAAAACTCACCTCGCACATATTTCAATGCTGGCATCGGGAAGTAGCCTTTTGGCCGGTCGATCACCGCGTCAGGTATTCTCCCGCGTGCAATTTCCTTAAGCACGCCTTTACCCTGATGCCTGAGTTTTAATTCTGGTGGGCAGGAAGCCGCGAGTTCGACCAGGTGATGGTCGAGAAATGGGACCCTGGCTTCCAGGCCCCATGCCATCGTCATATTATCGACACGTTTTACCGGATCATCGACTATTAAGGTCGTTACGTCGAAATGCAGTACCGCATCCATAAAGGTATCAGCCTGGTCGGTATTCAGACTCTCTTCGATCAACGCGGTAGTATAATCCTCAGCCTGGAATTTTACTTCGACGCTGTCGCAATATTCGCTGTGGTCACGGTCGACATAAAGGGGAGAGAAACGCTGCGTAGGCGATCCCGTGGCCGCGAGCATTTGCCCGTACCAGAAATAGCCCGCGAATACCTCGTCGGCTCCCTGACCACTTTGCACGACCTTAACGTTTTTGGATACCTGTTCCGACAGCAGATAGAAAGCAACCGCATCCTGACCTACCATTGGTTCGGCCATTGCGCCCACGGTTTCGGGTAATCGACTCAATACCTCATCGTTCGGAATTAGATACTTGTAATGGTCGGTATCGTACATTTGCGCGACCGGGTCAGAGAACTCAAATTCGTTGCCCTTTTCTTCCGGCTGATCTTCGAAACCAATTGAAAATGTCTTGATTTTTCCCACCCCGGCTTCAGCAAGTAATCCCACCAGCAGGCTCGAATCCAGGCCACCAGAGAGTAATACCCCAACGGGCACATCGGCAATTTTCAGGCGCTTTTTAACCGCCTCCATCAAAGCGTCGTGAATTGCCTCGTTCCATTCCCGTGGCGTCATTTTCTGTTGGGGACGTTTGGCCTGCAAGCTCCAGTATCTTGACTCGGTTAAGGTCCCGTCGGTACGCATGCAAAGGTAAAATGCCGGCCGACATTTTCGCACCCCTTTTAACACGGTGCGTGGTGCCGGTATGACCCCGTGCAAACTGAGTTGATGGTGTAAACCAACCGGGTCTATTTCTGTATTACACCGGCCGGTTGCCAGCAAGGCCTGAGGGTTCGACGCGAAATAAAACCCCTCGGGGGTTTTGGCATAATAAAGCGGCTTGATTCCGAGCCGATCGCGCGCCAGAAATAGTCGCTTTTCCAGCCTGTCCCAGATCGCAAAAGCGAACATTCCGTGCAGTTTTTCAACCGATTGATCACCCCAACAGGCGTAAGCATTAAGAATCACTTCGGTATCGCTGTGTGAGCGGAACCGATAGCCATCCGCGATTAGCTGTTCGCGCAATTCGGGATAGTTATAGATGGTACCGTTAAAAACGATGGTATAGCGTTGAGTGACATCGTGCATTGGCTGATGGCCAAGTGGCGACAGGTCGATAATCGACAATCGGCGGTGCCCGAGCATCACTGCACCCTCTAACCATTCACCCTGATCGTCCGGCCCCCGTCTCGCCACTTTCGCCGACATGGCTTGCGCGAGACCAGGTTCGATACCTTGCCCGTTAAAACTTAATGCGCCGTACAACCCGCACATATAACCTCACAAATTATGGTATTATTGATAAATTTCAACGACTTATCAGAGATTCATTGCGCCGTTTTGAGAAAGCCATTATACTCCGCGACGTGCAAAGGAGGATAGGGATACGATCCGGCCAGACAGACGTATCACACTTCATATTCTAATCATTTAATTTCGGGAGTCACCTAATGAATCCGCTAAAATCCATCACCGGGACTATCTTCACTGGTGTTTTCCTGTCAGCACTCGTTATGCTGATCTATGCAGACGGCTCTTACAATCCGATAGCATGGACCGTGTGGTTCCATGTGCTCGCAGGCGTTACCTGGGTTGGTTTATTGTATTACTTTAATTTTGTGCAAGTTCCAGCGGTCGGGACAGCGTTGTCTGAAGCCGAAAGCGGTGGACCAGGCGCTGGGGCCATCAACAAGTATATTGCGCCCAAAGCGTTGCTTTGGTTTCGCTGGAGTGCTCTGGCTACCTGGTTATCGGGCGCCTCCCTATTGGCGAAAATGGGTATTCTGGGTAGTGCGTTCATGCTGCAACCGGGTGCTGCCACAATCGGTATCGGAGCCTGGTTGGGCACCATCATGCTATTCAACGTATGGGTGCTAATCTGGCCAAACCAGAAAAAAATTCTCGGCCTTGACGGTAAATCGCACGAAGCCGACGTGATTGCCAGTGCAAAATTCGTCGCATTGATGGCTTCACGTACCAACACTGCGCTGTCTATCCCCATGCTGCTGTCAATGACTGCCTATGCCCACGGCGGATTTCCATTTTAGGATATTTCAGCTACCGTTAGAAAGCCCTGCTTAGCCAGGGCTTTTTTTTGCATGGCATCTGGCTGTTTTCGATGAATCCAGTTTTTGCTGATCGAAACACACAAAACATAATAAAAACTTGTAATCGACGTAAATAACTGTATGTTTTAGCGTTTTTTTCACGCCTTAGACCAGATGTCTGACCATTTGATTCACGCTTACCAATCGTTGCCGGTTTCATTCGACCGTGGTGAGGGTATTTACCTGTGGGATAAAGAAGGCAAACAGTATCTTGACGCGCTCAGTGGCATTTCAGTCACCAGCCTGGGGCACAATTACCCGGCGGTTACCGAGGCGATTAAGCAGCAGGCGGAAACCCTGCTACACACCTCCAATATATATACGATTGAATGGCAGCACAAACTGGCTGACCTGATTTGCGATCTGTCCGGAATGGATCGCGTATTTTTCGGCAACTCTGGCGCAGAAGCCAATGAAGCGGCGATAAAACTGGCTCGTCTTTTCGGTAATAATCAAAAAATCAGGGATCCACAAATAGTGGTCATGGAACACAGCTTCCATGGACGAACCATGGCAACTCTGAGTGCTACTGGTAATCGCAATGTTCAAGCCGGATTCGAACCCCTGGTATCGGGTTTCGTACGCGCCCCATACAACGATATAGAATCGGTGAAAGCTATTGCAGCCAATAACGGGCGAGTGGTAGCCGTAATGGTCGAACCGGTTCAGGGGGAAGGCGGCATTGTTATTCCAGATGCTGGATACCTGAAAGCACTACGACAAATTTGCGATGCCAATAACTGGCTACTAATCCTTGATGAAATTCAGACTGGTATCGGCAGAAGCGGCCGGATGTTTGCATTCCAGCACGAAAATATCATCCCCGATGTAATGACTTTGGCAAAAGCTCTGGGTAACGGTATTCCAATCGGAGCCTGCGTGGCACGCGGAAAAGCTGCCGAACTATTTCACCCCGGCAACCACGGCTCTACATTTGGCGGCAACCCACTGGCCAGTCGCATCGGCTATACCGTGCTCGACAGCATGGTCAAAAACGACATCGTGGAAAACGCCGCGCAACGAGGGGAACAACTGGCAGCAGCTTTAATAAAAGGGCTTGCCGATAATAATGCGGTGGTGGATGTCAGGCATCTCGGTTTACTGATCGGCATCGAATTGAAGCAGAAATGCAGGGAACTGGTCTCGCTGGCCATTCAACAGGGCCTGCTAGTCAATGTAACCGTTGACCGCGTAATTCGCCTGTTACCACCTTTGATCATCAATCAACAGCAAACCGACGACCTGGCTAAACAGCTCATCGCATGCATAAACGAATTTACCCTACCGAGTTAAACTAAAGACATGTCAACGCGCCATTTTCTCAGTCTGCTTGATTTTTCCAGCGACGAGCTGTTAGCACTGATCGATCATGCGATCGACGTAAAGCGACGCCTCAAAGAGGGTGTCTCGCATACCCCTCTATCGGGTAAGGTACTGGCGATGATTTTCGAAAAATCGTCGACCCGGACCCGTGTCTCGTTTGAAGCGGGCATGAGCCAGCTGGGCGGACACGCGATGTTTCTATCG
This sequence comes from uncultured Gammaproteobacteria bacterium, assembly GCA_964544945.1. Taxonomy (GTDB): domain Bacteria; phylum Pseudomonadota; class Gammaproteobacteria. Next base: position 17,226 of record CAZJEJ010000030.1, read on the forward strand.
CCACAAAATATTCAACTGGGTCGTGGAGAACCGATAGAAGATAGCGCCCGGGTAATATCGAGCATGGTAGATGGCATTATGATCCGTACCTTCGGACACGAACGTGCTGTTACCCTCGCCCAACATTCTTCCAGACCGGTGATAAACGGGTTAACCGACTATTTGCACCCCTGTCAACTGCTTGCCGATATGCAAACCTGGATTGAGCTTCGCGGTAATATCAGGGGCTCAAGGGTGGCCTGGATCGGTGATGGCAATAATATGTGTCATTCATATATTAACGCCGCGATACGTTTTGGTTTTACCCTGCATATTGGCTGCCCACGAGGGTACGATCCGGACGCGGAAATCGTCAGGAGCGCGGGCGAAAGTGTTAAGATATTCCACTCGGCCGCCGAGGCAGTTCGGGACGTCGACCTCGTTGTAACCGATGTCTGGGCCAGCATGGGACAGGAAAAGGAACAGGCTGACAGGGTAAAAACCTTTTCCGAGTTTCAGGTGTCAACCGAAATCATGGAACTCGCCAACAAAGATGCCTTATTTATGCATTGCCTGCCGGCACATCGTGGGGAAGAGGTAACCGCTGCCGTACTCGAAAGCGAGCAAAGCGTTGTCTGGCAGGAAGCTGAAAACCGCTTGCATGCACAAAAGTCCCTGCTCGAGTCGCTGCTCAACTAGTGTCCGTCTGCTAACGCAAGGTCTCAGATTTCTAGAACTTCGATTCGATTTCCTCCTTTGCTTTTGGCAGATTTGATCGCGGCGTCTACCCCGCTTAATAATGCCCGGGAAGACGACCTTTCGGTAACATACTGACACGAAAGCCCTACGCTTATTGTCAGGTACTGATCGGCTTTCGATTTCTTATGCTCTATTTTTTTACTCGCCAGAGTACGAGCCACACGCACTAGCAATAAACGAACGTCTTCGCAACTAGACTCCGGCAATATCAGGGCGAACTCTGCCCCATTGAGGCGCGCTATCAATTGATCCGGTTGGGTAATTTCGTCGGTCAGAATTCGAGCAAAATCACGTAGTTGTAGATCGCCCATTTGAAGCCCGTAGTGAGCGTTATACTCGTTGAAGTAATCGAAATTGATTTTCGCTAGCGACACGGGCATGTTCGACCCACGGTTTCGACGCCATAGCTCCTCGAGGCCGACACGAAATGCCCTGTAGTTGGACAACCCCGTCAATTCATCGGTGGTCGATATTTTTTCCAGTGCCTTGTTCGAATTCGATACCGATTCGAGTAAGCGCTGTAAATCCTTCACCAGGGTCTCGTTATCATAGCGATAATACAGTGCATCGTTTACCAGAAAATTCATACGTTTAACGGCGATTGAGCTCGCTGTCATCATAAATAGATAAAGAAAACCGAGCAGTACACCGTCCAGGGTTTGTCGCGACAACAACCAGATGGTAACGGGTAACATGACCGTTACCAGGAAGGAATTGTAGATCAGTAGCGATGTCGACAAAAAAGCAATAGCACCTATGCTCATGCCCAGCAACATGGAATGCAATATTATCTGAACATTAATAGTAACGTAGGGCATCAGCAAAGCCGAACCGAGGCCCTGCATCAGCCCGGATAGAATCACTCCCACTAGAAACCGGTTGTGCCATCTGTGGTGCTGAAAAAAGGATGTGTTTTTAAGGTTGGAAAATAGCCTGGTCAATTGTACCCTGGCAAGCAATATCAAACACAGGAGAAAAAACCAGCCCACTACCCAATATTCCCTGCCCTGTATCGACAGTTCAATATAGGCGAGTACGGCGGCTACGGTCGAAATGAAAAACGTAATCAGTAGTCCGCCAGTAACGCGGCTATAAAGAAATTTTACCAATTCCTGTTGTTGCAAATTAAAGCTGCTGACTGGATGGACTTCGCTAGTGCTTTTAATCTCTAAATTCCTTTCTTAGTGGTAATATCGGGATTCCGTCAAATCGTATAATATAGCAAGCTCTGAATAATTCATCCGTGAATCCTCAGAATACGACAAACGAAAGCTATCGTCTTCGTTTGTCTCACTAAATCAAGAGTTTAACAGAAGTCATTGAATCTAATGAGTAGCGATCAAGAATACGTCCAGTGGTTTAGAGCGGCAGCACCTTATATCAAGGCGCACAGCAAGAAATCCTTTGTCATATTAATATCTGACGAAATCATTTACTCGGATCGATTCGTTGGTCTCATCCATGACATCGCCCTGCTTAATCACCTCGGCATCAAGCTGGTCATTTTGCATGGAAGTCGAAGTAAAATTGACCAGTATCTGGCAAACAGCAACCTCACTTCCGAATTTCATCGCAATATGAGAATTAGTGATGCGGAATCACTACCCCATATCATTCAGGCCATCAACGAAGTACGGACTTATCTCGAATCGCTGCTTTCGATGGGGCTTCCCAATACACCGATGTCTGGTTCCGAAATCTCGCTGGTCAGCGGAAATTTTGTTACCGGTATGCCCCTCGGCGTAATCGATGGCATCGACATGCAACATTCCGGCAAAGTTCGCAACGTCAAACACCAGGCGATCAACGAATTGCTAGATAGTAATCACGTCATACTGTTATCCAATATCGGGTATTCGAAAACCGGAGAAATATTTAACTTGCCAGCAGAAGAACTGGCTACTGAAGTGGCTATTGCACTCAAGGCAGACAAGTTAATTTTCCTCTCTTTAGATGAGGCACGCGCTGAACAGGCAGATAGCTTATCGACGGTCGAATGTGAAGCCCTGATTCAACAAACCGATACTCCCGAGGAATTAAAAAGGTTATTGAGTCAGGCGATCAGGGCGATTCGGACAGGTGTTCGACGCGTTCATATAATCGACCAGCAGGTGGATGGTGGCCTGTTGCTGGAACTTTTCACGCGCGACGGTTACGGCACCATGATCACCAACCTGTTCTACGAAGGCATAAGGACTGCCAAAATTGACGATATCGGCGGAATACTCAGCCTGATCGAACCACTGGAAGCAGCCGGTACATTGGTGCACCGATCAAAAGAGCAGCTTGAGCTTGAAATTGACTATTTTCAAGTGATCGAAAAGGATGGCATGATCATCGCCTGCGTAGCCTGCATTCCCGATCAGGATAACGGCATCAGCGAGGTTGCATGCCTCGCCGTACACGACAATTACCACCGCACCGGGCTTGGAAAACAACTGCTACAGGTCGCCGAACATTACGCGCTAAAGCAAAATACTCAACGGGTGTATATATTAACCACACATACTTCACACTGGTTTATTGAAAATGGATTCGTGGAAACAGGTGTCGCCTCTTTACCCGAGTATAAACGCACGGCCTACAATCAGCAGCGTAAGTCAAAAATAATGCTCAAGCAACTTTAGCAGCTATCCAGATTATGTCCTACGACCTAAGCAACTATCTGGTTATCGGCGTTTCGTCCAGGGCGCTGTTCGACCTCAATATGGAAAACGAAATTTACGAAATGCAGGGGCTCGAAGCCTATTGCCGATATCAGTTGGATCACGAGAATGATATTTTGCAGCCGGGGACCGGTTTCGCGTTAATCGAGTCTATACTGCGTATTAATAACCTCGACAAAAAAACACGCCATACCGAGGTCGTCATCATATCGCGCAACTCGGCCGACACCAGCTTACGCATATCCAATTCGATCGATCACTATAACCTGGATATCACGCGCGCGGCTTTTACCGGTGGCCAACCTGTCGCTAAATATTTAAATGCCTTTGATGTCGATCTTTTTTTGTCCGCCACAGAGGAAGACGTTCAGGCGGCGGTTGAATCCAATGTTGCTTCCGGGTTGATTTACGACGGACCGTCGCTCGACCCTCGAAGTCCATTGGAACAGATCAGAATTGCCTTTGACGGTGACGCGGTACTGTTTTCGGAAGAATCCGAGATAATTTACCAGCAACAGGGGTTGGAAGCATTCATCGAGCATGAAAAGATTAATGCAGAAAAACCATTACCCGAAGGCCCATTCGCCAAATTATTAAAAACCCTGTCATTTCTACAATTCGATTTACGAAGCAGCGGGGAGAATGATGTTTCGCCGATTCGAACCGCGCTGGTAACCGCACGCAACAGTCCGGCGCACGAGCGGGTGATCAGAACACTAAGAACCTGGAATGTGCGAATCGACGAAACATTTTTCCTTGGGGGTGTCTCCAAAGACAGGGTTCTGGCAACGTTTTCACCCCACATTTTTTTCGACGACCAGCATCAGCACTGTGATACGGCCTCGAAAGTGGTTCCTACTGCGCGGGTTCCCTACAAAACAGGATCTCAATGACCCTGTCGGGTCGGATTCATTCTACCAGTGCGGTACAGGCCGAATAAATTCGGCCCTGCAGGAGGGCTGTTCTTCGTCTGCGTGTAGGGTCGAATTCATTCGACCCGGTGCGATACAGGCCGAATAAATTCGGCCCTACAGGAGGCTGTTCTTCGTCTGAGCGCATTGGCCGAATAAATTCGGCCCTACGTTTAGTCGTCGCGGCGTTGTTTTTCCAGGCGT
>CAZJEJ010000031.1:0-8619 GCA_964544945.1 uncultured Gammaproteobacteria bacterium
TGTAAGCCGAGGCCACGGACTTCGTAAATCAGCGGTAGGCGAGACTGCATTTCGCTTAAACGCGCTAAAGCATGCTGTCCCAGTGAAATCGAGTTTTCTATCAGGCCCTCGTCGTAGATGCAATCGAGCGTCGCAAGCGCAGCCGCGCAACCTACCGAGCTTTTTTCATGGGTGTAGTGGCCGAGCGCGCGATCACCAACGATATCGAGTGCGTCGCGAGCGATCAGTGCCGCCATTGGGAATACGCCACCTCCGAGACCCTTGCCGATAACGAGCATGTCGGGCACGACGTCGAAGTGTTCGCAGACAAACATTTTACCGGTGCGTCCAAGCGCCGAGGGGATTTCATCAAATATTAGCAATACGCCGTGTCTATCGCAGATTTCCCGTACCCGTCTCCAGTAGCCGGGCGGGGGTAATTCGACCGTGGTCCAGCGCATCGGTTCGGCGATCAGGGCGGCGACATCGCCCTGCATGCCAAGCACATAGTCGAGGTAGTCGCTGCAGCCGCGGTGTTCATCGTCGGCACAGTTGAACTGGCACCTGCCCTGGGTCGGTGGCGGGATATGCTCGGTGCCGGGTAACAGCGGGCCGACGTCTTTACGAAACAGTGCCTCGCCGCCAATCGAAATGGCGTCGAGCGAGGCGCCGTGAAAGCTGTCCCACATCGAAACGGTTTTGTGGCGGCCGGTCGCGTAGCGCGCGAGCTTCAATGCCATACCGATAGCCGATGTCCCGCCTGGAGCAAATAACACCTTGTTGAGTCCCTCCGGCGCCAGGTCGACCAGCCGTCGTGCAAGATCTACTGCGACCTGGTTGGTATAACGGCGTGGACAAAATGGAATTTGATCGAGTTGCTGCTTGATCGCCTCGATCACGCGCGGATGACCATGCCCAACCTGGTGCACGCTATTGCCATGGAAATCCATGATCTCGCGCCCCTGCAAATCTTCAAGATAAATGCCGCTGCTGCCGCGAATCGCATTGAGGCACGGTGTCGACAGTGACTGGTGTAAAAAGTAATGCGCATCATCGGCGAGTAGCTGTGCGGTATCGTCGTCGATGTATTCATCGAACCAGGCACTGCGCCGTGGTGAAAGATTTACATCTCCTTCAGCGCGTTCGGGAGGTTGCTGAACAGGATTTGTCATGACGTGTGCTCGGAATTGATCCAGCGCATACCCTAACACAGCTTGAAATTTTCAGTCTGTTCCAATACCAAATGATTTTGATTCAGGCAGTTTTGACAATATCCTGATCTCTCGAAACAGCGATTGCATGGTCGGGTTATTGATAAACGAAATATTGTAAGGGTGCTCGCTGACCAGCATGTCGTAGTTGCTTCGAAGACTCGTTGACCCGAAGGCGCTGGAAATCTTGCCCCACAATACCAGGGTTATGCGGTGGTCTGTCGCCGCGGCGAGCCGACCCAGTAATCGTTCGAGAAAGCCTTGCCAGTATACGGCTTCCTGTGCTGGTTTGCGTTCGGGGTGCAGTACCGGGGTAGCATTTAACATCAGGAACCCGGCTCGGTGCAGGTTTTGAAACAGTTCGTCCATCGTCTGAACCATTTCAGCCTTGTCGATGGCGGCGATACTCGACTGGGTAATTTTAGCTTCGTTATCTGCTATGAGGTGGCCTTCTGCGAGTAAAGCGGTCTTGATGATATTTCGCAGCGAAGTTGCGCGGTTTACCGATTTGCTCAGGCCCTGGTCACTCCAGAGTTCTTTGACCGCCGCATCGTAAAATGCGATCCCGTTAGCCGAGGCCGCACGCGGGTAAGGTGATTCGCCTAGCAGCAGGTAACGAACGCCGAGACGATCCCGGCGGAAGGCACTAAATAATGAATCGATGCCGGGCAGCCAGCCAGGGTGACTGGATAACTCTAACAGGTAATCGGGATCAACCTTGTCGAGCGCCTCGATCAGGATATCTGACCATTCATGATGAATATCAGATCTTTCGATCAGGGATTTAGAGGTAATCGGCATAGTCATCAAGCACTATATCATTTGCTGGCTGGTTGCGAATACGGCTTATTCGCTTATCAACGCCTGTAGCCGTGCTAGTTCATCGGTGCTGCACCGGTCGAGGCCAGCACCTGACTGTTCCTGGCGCGAGTTTTCGGTGAGAGTACCGGCGGCGATTGCAATTTCTGTTGCCGCTGATTTAATGCAGGTATACGATCGCATCCTTGCCGATAACATTACAACACCCAGATGCGCGATACACTCAAGAGGGCTACATGACATCCAGTGCGGGTGGAAAGAACAATATCAGGCTAGAACTCAGCGGTATTACCAAGATATATCCCTCGGTGATTGCCAATCAGGACATTAACCTGAAAGTGCGCCGCGGAGAAATTCACGCGGTACTGGGCGAGAACGGCGCGGGTAAGAGCACCCTGATGAAAATGATCTATGGCGTGGCGAAGCCTGACGCGGGGGAAATGAGGTGGGAAGGCGAGCTGGTTCGCGTCGAGAACCCGGCGGATGCTCGAAACCTGGGAATCGGCATGGTGTTCCAGCACTTTTCATTGTTTGAAACGCTTAACGTAGTCGAAAATGTTGCCCTGGCCTTGCCCGGTAATCCCGATTTAAAAGACCTGGCCGATCAAATTATCGAAGTATCGAATAAATACGGATTGCCCGTGGACCCTCACCGCCTGGTACACGCTTTATCGGTTGGCGAGCGTCAACGTGTAGAGATCATTCGCTGCCTGTTACAGAATCCCAAACTGTTGATCATGGACGAGCCCACTTCGGTGCTTACCCCGCAGGCAGTAGGCAAGTTATTCGATACGCTACGACAGCTTGCAGACGAAGGTTGCAGCATCCTCTATATCAGCCACAAGCTCGATGAAATCCAGGCGTTATGCCACGTTGCAACAGTGTTACGTAACGGCAAGGTTTCGGGTGACTGTATTCCCTCCGAAGAGTCAACCAAATCGATGGCAAGTATGATGATCGGTAAGGAACTTCCGGTATGCGAACACGCGGTGCTGACCGATCCTGGCGAAGTACGCCTGCGCCTGAATGGATTGACGGTCGAGTCGACTGACCCGTTTGGCACCAGTTTGTACAACATTAATCTGGAAATTAGTTCGGGGGAGATTTTTGGTATCGCTGGCGTGTCTGGCAATGGGCAACAGGAATTGCTATACGCCCTGTCCGGTGAGGAGCCGGTGGGACAGAATGAGTCGATTGAAATTTGCGGTACCGCAGCAGGACAGAAATTACCCGACGCCAGGCGTGTTCTCGGTATGGGTTTTGTTCCCGAAGAACGTCTCGGACGTGGGGCGGTACCGCAGATGTCACTCGCAGAAAACTCATTACTCACCGCACACGGTTCCGGAATGTTGAACAAGGGTATGATTCGATTCACCCGGATGAATGATTTTGCGAAGCGTTGCATCGAGAAATTCAATGTTAAGAGCGGGGGTGAAAAAGCAGCAGCGAAATCCCTGTCCGGCGGTAATTTACAAAAATTTATTATGGGTCGTGAAATTTCTCAGATGCCCAAATTGCTCGTTGTATCGCAACCTACCTGGGGAGTCGACGTGGGGGCGGCCGCCTTTATCCGCCAGGAGTTGATCGATTTGCGTAACAAGGGCGCGGCCATCCTGGTAATTTCCGAGGAGCTTGAAGAATTGTTCGAGATTTCGGATCGAATCGCGGTAATCGCGAATGGCAAACTGTCGCCGGCGAAGAAGCTGGCAGATACCAGTATCGACGAAATTGGCGTATGGATGAGTGGACTATGGCCGGGTGCCGAAAAACTCGAGGTGCAAGCAGCCAGGGTAAAGGCCAATGATTAGACTCGAACCACGCGCCGCGCCTTCGGAGTTGATGGCCTATGCATCGCCATTGTTGGCGATCGTATTGATGTTGATCGGGGGCATGGTATTGTTTTCCCTGCTGGACAAGGATCCTGTAGAGGGTTTTCGAATCTTTTTTCTCAGTCCTCTGAGCGATATTTACGGGGTTTCAGAGTTATTTTTGAAAGCCACCCCGTTGATGCTGATCGCGACCGGTCTGGCTATCGGTTTTCGTGCCAACGTCTGGAATATCGGGGCCGAAGGGCAGTACATCATGGGCGGCGTTGCGGCGAGCGCCGTGGCTTTATTTTTCTACGAAGCCCAGGGCGTGTATATTCTGATACTGATGGTGATTGCCGGGTGTATCGGTGGCATGTTATGGGCGTCGGTGCCCGCATTTTTGAAGACGCGATTTAATACCAACGAGATACTGGTCTCGCTAATGCTGGTGTACGTCGCACAGTTGATGGTTTCGTGGCTGGTACATGGTCCGATGATGGATCCGGATGGATTTAATTTCCCACAGTCGCGCATGTTTGAAGACTCGGCATTATTGCCGATACTAATCGAGGGCACGCGGCTCAATGCCGCATTCCTGTTTGCGCTAAGTGCTTTACTGGTGGGTTATATTTTCATGTATCGCAGCTTTTTCGGTTTTCAGATGCAGGTTGCTGGAAAGGCCAGAAATGCGGCGCGTTACGCCGGTTTTTCTGCGAATCGTATGATCTGGGTTGGTCTTTTGAGCGGCGGCGGTCTGGCGGGCCTGGCAGGGATGTCGGAAGTATCCGGACCCATGGGCCAAATCACCGAACATGTATCTAATAACTATGGATTTGCTGCGATCATCGTCGCCTTTGTCGCACGGCTGAATCCAATCGGTATTTTTTTCGCAAGCCTGTTAATGGCGCTGCTTTACCTCGGCGGTGAGCAGGCACAGCAATACATGAACCTGCCATCGTCGATATCGAATGTATTCCAGGGCATGTTGCTGATGTTCCTGCTGGGTTCGGATGTGCTCATTAACTACCGAATAAAATGGAAGCGCGCCTGATGTCTATTCTCGAATCGATACTTTTTGCAACGATAGTTGCCGGAACGCCGCTGATTATTGTGGCCCTGGGTCAACTCGTCGCGGAAAAATCCGGTGTGCTTAATCTGGGTGCCGAAGGTATGATGGCGATGGGAGCCGTAGCTGGATTTGCGGTTACCTACCTCACCGGCAATCCCTGGCTTGGGGTGCTTGCAGGTATGGCCGCTGGCGCCTTAATGTCTTTTCTGTTTGCGGTCGTGGTCCTGACCCTGATGGGTAATCAGGTTGCTACCGGTTTAGCGCTGTCGATATTTGGTATTGGATTATCGGCATTCGTCGGCAAGCCTTATGAATCAGAAATCCTCGAGACCGTGGCCACGGTGAGGATACCGCTGCTCGCCGACATTCCAGTCATTGGCGGGCCATTATTTAACCAGCAATCACTGGTGTATTTTTCCTGGGCTCTATTCGGCGGCGTTGCCTGGTTTCTATATAGAAGTCGCCCGGGCCTTCTACTTCGTGCGGTGGGCGAATCACCTTCATCAGCGCATTCGATAGGGTATCCTGTGATCAGGATTCGCTATATGGCGACCTTGTTTGGTGGCGCTATGGCGGGTATCGGCGGGGCATTTCTGTCGGTCTTTTACACACCGCTTTGGGTCGAGGGCATGGTTTCGGGGCGTGGCTGGATAGCGATTGCGCTGGTAGTGTTTGCCACCTGGCGCCCGTTTCGCGTGATAGTGGGTGCGTATTTATTCGGTGGTGTTATGGTTGCGCAATTATTTGTACAGGGCTCAGGAATGGATATCAGCATTCCCTCACAGTTTTTATCCTCGCTACCTTATGTCGCGACGATTGTTGTATTGGTGATCATTTCTCGTGATCTAAATACCGTGCGTCTGAATGCGCCGGTTTCGCTTGGCCAACCGTATCGCCCGGAGACATAGGAGAAATTGAATAAACCTAATCGTCGTTCCGGCCTGTGCCGAATTCGTTTTTCTCAAGGCAGTTCAGTTTAATTAACAAATCCCCTGGAGGATTGAAAAATGGTGTTAAGAAATAGACTTTATAGAAACCTGGCGACCACGATTCTGGTGGTTGTGGCTAGCTTGCTAAGCGCCACATCGATGGCGGCAAAAGATGCCTCCGTCGGTTTTGTCTACGTGAGCCCAATCGGAGACGCCGGGTGGACGTATCAGCACGATCTGGGCCGGTTGCAAATGGAACGTGAGACGGGTGTAAAAACCAACTATGTTGAAAATGTGGCAGAAGGCGCGGACGCCGAGCGTGTTATACGAGAAATGGCCAAACGCGGTGACAAGGTAATTTTTGCTACCAGTTTTGGTTACATGAATTATATGTTGAAGGTATCGAAGCAATTTCCAGAAACCGCCTTTCTCCATGCCACGGGTTATAAGATGGGCAAAAACATGGGCATTTATAACGCGCGTTTTTACGAAGGTCGGTATTTGACCGGCATCATTGCGGGTGAAATGACCAAAACCAACGTGTTAGGTTATGTTGCCGCATTTCCAATTCCAGAAGTACTGCAGGGAATCAATGCCTTCATCAAGGGTGCTCGCAGCGTGAATCCAAAGGCCGAATTACGGGTAATTTGGGTGAACTCCTGGTACGACCCGGGTAAAGAGCGCCAGGCAGCAATGACATTAATGTCGCAAGATGCCGACGTAATCACTCACCACACCGATTCTACAGCGGTAGTACAGGCTGCTGAAGAACGCGGTAAGTACGTATTTGGCTATCATTCCGATATGTCAAAATATGGTTCAAAAGCGCATCTTACCGCCACCACGCATCACTGGGGTGATTATTACACCAAGGTCGTCAAAGCGGTTCTGGCGGGGAACTGGAAACCAGAAAGCGTATGGGGTGGATACAAGGAAGGCATGATAAAACTCGCACCTTTGAATCCAGCCATTCCGGAAGAACTGCGTAATCGCATCGCTAACATGGAAAAACAACTCGCTGCTGGCACTTTGCATCCCTTTGCCGGCCCGGTGGTGGACCAGGATGGTAAGATTCGTGTTGCCGCAGGGGAAACCATGAGTGATGGCGACTTGAGCGGGATGGACTATTACCTTCAGGGAGTTGTGAGCAAGTTACCTAAATAACAATCCGCTTCTAGTCAATACATGTGGTAATTATCAGCGCAGCTATCGGTATTCATCGATAGCTGCGTTGAGTCTACAGTACTGAATATTGTGATTTTTAATAGTGGAAACTTAGCTCCTCGACTGGCTAAACTGGCTGTTTCGCTGGTGACACCTGATATCCGGTGTGGCCTGGATCGGCACCTCTTTTTATTTCGTCATACGCCACGGTGGTAATGCCAACAAGGTTTTATCAGCGCACCGCCTGGCCTGGTGCTTGAAACCTGTGCATAGATCGGATTGGAGCAGGGAATAATTGTATCGACCACTTCTTTGGCGAGAATCAGCAAAAGTTATTGCAATTGCCGTTAGGCTAGTCGAGCCAGGGGCAATATGCCAGAATAGCGCGCTTCTATAATCCCTGGAGCCTGGCCGCAGTGGACAAAACATACATTTCAGCCCAGCACTTGCTGGAAGACTCGTTCCGTCTGGCACACCTGGTTTACCAGGATGATTTTCGGCCGAATTTTATCGTCGGTATCTGGCGTGGTGGTGCCCCGGTTGGTATCGCGGTACAGGAATATTTCGAATACAAAGGCGTCAAAACAGACCATATCTCGGTGCGAACGTCGTCTTACTACGGTATCAACAAACAGGCAAAGAAAATCAGGGTGCACGGATTGCATTATTTGATTGAAAATGCCAACGCCAGTGACAGGCTTTTGATCGTCGACGATGTTTTCGATTCGGGTCGTAGTGTCGCGGCTTTGATCAAGGCGATTCGTAAGCAGTCCAGGCTCAATACTCCGGGTGATATTCGCGTGGCCTGCCCCTGGTATAAGCCGGGTAAAAATCAGGTCGATTTTGAACCCGATTATTGTATCCACCAGAGCGAAGAGTGGCTGGTGTTTCCGCATGAGCTGGCCGGGCTGGAAATGTCCGAGATAGTCGCTGGGAAAAGCGATTTGGCGAATATATTGAAGTTATTCAAATAGGCGCACTGGTCAATCGAGCTGGGTCGGAAACTGAAAGAAATAAGTCAAATGGGGCCAGGCCTTCCCTTATTAAATTTGCTCGCTACCATTTCACTAGCAAAAGTCACCAGGAATTCGAACCCAGCCTTCCATCAGCACCCGGGCGCTGCGACTCATGATGACTTTGTTGACAACCCATTCGCTATTGCTCTGACTGGCTTCGGCCCCGACACCTAAAGTGCCCGAGGGGTGCCCGAAGCGCACGCTGTTTCGCTCACCACCGCCTGCGGCAAGGTTCACCAGGGTGCCTGGAATTGCCGCCGCGGTTGCTATGGCTACTGCCGCGGTGCCCATCATGGCGTGATGCAGCTTACCCATCGACATGGCGCGAACATTCAGATCGATATCAGAAGCTACGATTTGCTTACCGCTTGAAGCGACGTAATCGCCGGGTTTGGCGACGAAAGCGACCTTGGGGGTATGCTGACGGCTTGCGGCTTCTTCAATATTTTCTATCAAGCCCATACGCACGGCACCATATGCGCGGATGGATTCAAACATTTCCAGTGCCCTGTCATCCCCATTGATTACTTCCTGCAATTCAGTGCCGGTATAACCAATGTCTCCAGCATTGAGGAAAATGGTGGGGATCCCGGCATTGATCATGGTTGTCCTGAGAGTGCCGAT
>CAZJEJ010000031.1:8719-18650 GCA_964544945.1 uncultured Gammaproteobacteria bacterium
CGTTGGAAATCGCAAACGAACCGACCGCGGCCGTTAAGTTGCCACAGTTACCGCTCCAGTCAACAAAGGGTTTATCGATGGATACCTGGCCGAACAGGTAATCGATATCATGATCGGGTTGGCTGCTTTTTGACAGTATGACGATTTTACTGGTGCTTGAGGTGGCGCCGCCCATACCGTCGGTCTGTTTGCCGTAAGGGTCGGGACTGCCAATGACGCGCAACAATAATTTATCACGTGCTGGCCCTGGTACCTGTGCGGGTTCGGGCAGGTCCTTAAGGTTAAAAAATACGCCTTTGCTAGTACCACCGCGTATGTAAGTAGCTGGAATGCGGATTTGGGGTACGCGTGACATGGTAATCCTGGCTTCTCTCAACCAGCAGCCGATTCGAGAAAGTCCTGAGCAAAACGCTGCAATACACCACCTGCCGCGTAGACGGAAACTTCCTCTGCCGTATCCAGCCGACAGGTCACAGGAACTTCCACGGTTTCATCGTTGCTACGTGTGATCACCAGAGTGAGTGCCGCACCCGGTGTAATTTCACCGATCACCGCGAAGGTTTCGGTGCCGTCGATTGCATAGGTCCTGCGATTTTCGCCAGACTTGAACTCCAACGGTAGCACACCCATACCGACCAGATTGGTACGGTGAATTCGTTCGAAGCCCTCGGCCACAATCGCCTCAACACCGGCGAGACGCACGCCCTTGGCGGCCCAGTCACGCGAAGAGCCCTGACCGTAGTCGGCGCCGGCAATAATAATCAGCGGTTGCTTGCGCCCCATGTAGGTCTCGATGGCTTCCCACATGCGGGTTACCTTGCCTTCCGGCTCGATGCGGGCGAGGGAGCCCTGCCTGATCCCTGTTTTACCATCGGCACCATTTTCCTGCACCATTTCGTTTAATAGTTTGGGATTGGCAAAAGTTGCCCGTTGGGCGGTCAGGTGGTCACCACGGTGGGTCGCGTAGGAGTTGAAGTCTTCCTCCGGAAGGCCCATTTTGGCCAGGTATTCACCAGCAGCACTATTGAGCATGATAGCGTTCGATGGTGACAGGTGATCGGTGGTAATGTTGTCACCCAGTACCGCCAGCGGACGCATGCCTTTCAGGGTGCGCTCACCCGCCAGCGCACCTTCCCAGTAGGGAGGTCGGCGGATGTAGGTACTTTGCCCACGCCAGTCATACAGCGGGGAAACCTGCGCGTCCCTCTTACTCGATGCATCGAACATCGGGTCGTAAACCTGGTTGAATTGTTCAGGTTTCACGCACTCCCGGACGATAGCATCGATCTCTTCGTCGGCTGGCCAGATATCATTAAGAGTTACCGGTTTACCATTCTGGTCGGTACCCAGTACGTCTTTCTCGATATCGAAACGGATAGTGCCGGCGATAGCATAGGCGACTACCAGGGGCGGCGATGCCAGGAAGGCTTGCCCGGCGTAGGGGTGGATACGACCGTCGAAATTACGATTACCCGATAATACGGCAGTGGTGTACAGGTCGCGGTCGATCACTTCCTGCTGGATTATCGGATCCAGCGCACCACTCATGCCGTTACAGGTGGTGCAGGCAAAGCCAACGATGCCGAAGCCTAGTTGCTCCAGGTCGGGTAGCAGACTGGCTGCTTCGAGATAAAGCTTTACGGTTTTTGAGCCAGGGGCCAGAGAAGTTTTAACCCAGGGTTTGCGCACCAGGCCAAGCGCATTGGCTTTACGCGCCAGAAGACCCGCGGCAATTACATTACGGGGGTTGCTGGTGTTGGTGCAGCTAGTAATAGCTGCGATGATCACAGCGCCATCCGGCATTAAGCCTTCCTCGTTTTCCACCTTACCCGAAATACCGTGCGCGGCAAGTTCAGAGGTCGCGACGCGCCGGTGCGGGTTGGAAGGGCCGGCAATGTTACGTACCACAGAAGACAGGTCGAACTTGAGGATACGTTCATACTCGACGTTTTGTAGACTGTCAGCCCACAGGCCGGCTACCCTGGCATAGGTCTCTACCAGCTCAACCTGTTGGGTGTCACGGCCCGTGAGTTTCAGGTAGTCGATGGTATTCTCGTCGATGTAGAACATCGCCGCGGTGGCACCAAATTCCGGCGTCATGTTGGAAATGGTCGCGCGATCACCCAGCGTAAGGTCAGCGGCACCATCGCCAAAGAATTCCAGGAAAGACGACACTACCTTTTCATTACGCAGGAACTCGGTCAATGCCAGTACGATATCGGTGGCTGTGATACCAGGCTGACGTTTGCCAGCCAGTTCCACCCCGACGATGTCGGGCAGACGCATGTAGGAAGCACGCCCCAGCATTACGCATTCAGCTTCCAGGCCACCGACACCGATGGCGAGCACACCCAGTGCGTCCACGTGCGGAGTATGGCTGTCGGTACCCACCAGCGTATCGGGGAAAGCTACGCTATCGCGCACCTGAATTACCGGAGACATTTTCTCAAGGTTGATCTGGTGCATGATTCCATTGCCGGGTTGAATCACGTCAACGTTTTTGAAAGCCTGCCCGGTCCAGTCGATAAAGTGGAAACGGTCTTCGTTGCGACGGTCTTCGATGGCGCGGTTCTTGTCAAATGCATCCTTGTCGTATCCACCGTGCTCAACCGCCAGCGAGTGGTCAACAATTAGCTGGGTGGGTACCACGGGGTTGACCTTTGCAGGGTCACCACCTTTTTCGGCAATGGCATCACGCAGGCCAGCGAGATCGACCAGCGCGGTCTGGCCGAGAATATCGTGGCATACAACGCGCGCCGGGAACCAGGGAAAGTCCAGCTCGCGTTTACCGCCGATAATTTGTTTTAACGCGTCTATGAGTACTGCGGGATCACAGCGGCGCACCAGGTTTTCAGCCAGTACACGAGAAGTGTAGGGGAGCCTGTTATAAGCACCTGGCTCAATTGCCTCGACAGCTGAACGGGTATCGAAATAATCAAGTTTGGTACCGGGCAAAGATTTTCGGTGTGTCGTGTTCATATTTGCTCTCGATCCCGGTTCCAATACATTTCCTTGCTGTCGCAGTTAAGTTCGATCCTGGATTGGGAGAAATGCGAGGTTTTCAGGCCCGGTATAGTTGGCCGAAGGACGGATGATCTTGCCATCCTGGCGTTGCTCGACAATATGTGCACCCCAACCGGTTGTTCTCGCGATCACGAACAGTGGCGTGAACATGTCTATCGGCACACCCATCTGGTCGTAGGATACGGCTGAAAACCAGTCAAGATTAGGAAACATATTCTTTAACTCCCACATCACGCTTTCGAGGCGTTCGGCCACCTCGTACATTAATGTATTGTCGTTTTCATCAGAAAGTTGTTTGGCAAGACGTTTAATGACCTCGTTGCGAGGATCGCTGACGGTATACACTGGATGACCAAAACCGATGACAATTTCCTTGTTGGCGACGCGTTTACGGATGTCCGCTTCGGCTTCGTCGGGCGAGCTATAACGCGATTGAATCTCGAAAGCGACCTCGTTGGCGCCGCCATGCTTGGGACCGCGTAATGCACCTATCGCTCCAGTCATGCCTGAATAGATATCCGACCCGGTTCCGGCGATCACGCGACCAGTAAATGTTGACGCATTGAATTCGTGCTCGGCGTAGAGAATTAACGAAATGTGCATCGCCCTGACCCATGATTCTGGGGCCGGTTTACCATGCAGTAAATGCAGGAAATGACCGCCAATCGAATCATCGTCGGTGACGAGATCGATGCGTTTGTTGTTGCGGCTAAAGTGATACCAGTAAACCAGCATCGAGCTAAAGCAGGCCATCAGTCGATCGATAATATTTCGTGCGTCTACGGTATTGTGGTCTGCTGCTTCCGGACTTTGGCAACCCAGTGCCGAGCAACCGGTGCGCATCACATCCATTGGATGGGTGCTGGCAGGTAATTGTTCGAGTACTTTTTTGACCGACTCGGGCAAGTCACGCATAGATTTCAGGCGTGACTTATAAGCGTCGAGTTCAGCCTGGGTTGGTAGTTTTTCGTGCACGATCAAATAAGCGACTTCCTCGAATTCGCAGGTTTCGGCGATGTCGAGAATATCGTAGCCTCGATAGTGCAAATCGTTACCGGTGCGTCCTACGGTACAGATTGCAGTATTACCCGCGACGGTGCCTGACAGGGCCACCGACTTCTTGGGTTTGAAAGCAGGGGTTTCGCTCATGATTGTTCCTCACTAAATAATTCATCTAAAGATTGTTCGTACTGGTGATAGTCGAGATAGTCGTACAGCTCCATGCGCGTTTGCATGGTATCGATGATTTTTTGCTGGGTACCATCGGCAAGAATACGCTGATACACATTGAGTGCCGCGAGGCTCGCCGCTCGAAACGCGCTGAGTGGATACAGCGATAGTTTGATACCTGCCGATGCCAGTTGTTCGGTGGTGAATAATGGCGTAGCGCCAAATTCGGTAATATTCGCGAGCACCGGAACCCCGACCGCATCGACAATCTGGCGGTACTGGTCGAGTTCGGTCATCGCTTCCGGGAAAATCATATCGGCTCCGGCTTCGACGCAGGCGATAGCGCGTTCGACTGCCGCATCCATACCTTCGACCGCGAGCGCATCGGTACGCGCCATAATGACAAAATCGTCGTCACTACGCGCATCTACCGCAGCCTTGACGCGGTCGACCATTTCCGCCTGCGACACGATTGCCTTGTTGGGGCGGTGGCCGCAGCGTTTTTGCATGACCTGGTCTTCGATATGAACACCCGCTACATTGGCGCGTTGCATTTCGCGGATGCAACGCGCGATATTAAAGGCGCCACCCCAGCCGGTGTCGATGTCGACCAGTAACGGCAACGAACTCGCATCGGTAATGCGCGAGGCATCTGTGAGTACGTCTTTCAGGGTCGATATGCCAAGATCGGGTATACCCAGGGAGCAGGCAGCGACACCACCGCCAGACAGGTAGAGTGCTTTATGGCCGCACTTCTCGGCCATAATCGCGCTGTAGGCATTGACCGCGCCCACGACCTGCAGGGGGTTATTTTGTTCGACCGCATCGCGCAATTTGCGACCTGGTGAAAGTGTATTATTCATGGTTCTCCTCGAGAATCGTTTTTACTATTTTCCATGCTGCGCTGATGTGGCGGCGCATGAGTAATTCGGCCAGCTCTTCGTCGCGCTGCTCGATTGCGTAAGTGATTTGTTTGTGTTGCTCCAACGCGATGTGGGGCCGTGCGGGCGCCTGACCGGATTGATGACGGCACATGCGAAGCAGTTGATAGAGTTCGCCGTTGAGGTTTTCCAGTATCCACTGATTTTGGCTCGCGACCGCGATACGATAATGGAAGTCGATGTCACCCTCGCTCTGAAAATAAACCTTCCCCTTTGCTTCGCTGATCGCCTGTTCGTGTTGATCCAGTAAATTGATTAGCGAGCAAATCCCTTCATCGGGCATAAGCCTGGCCGCGAGTCGTGCCGCCATGCCTTCCAGAGACTCTCGGGCTATATAGATGTCCTGGATCATTTTGCTATCAAGGGTAACGACTCGCGAACCAGCGTGTGGCACTCGTATTACCAGTTTGATCTGTTCGAGCCGATGTATTGCTTCGCGTAAGGGGCCGCGACTGATTCCGTATTTGAGGGCAAGATCCGATTCGACAATTTTACTACCCTGCGATAAATGCCCGTCGATAATGTCCGACTTGATACTTTCGAAGGCTCGGCTCGCCAGAGTTTGCGTTTCTACGGGCTGATCGAATAGGAACGGGGTTTCCATACTATTGTCGACAATATCGGTTAAATTTGCTTAATAATGGTGAAAATATGCTAAATTTAACCAATATTGTCAACAATTAATTAAGTAATCGAATACAAATTATTTGCTGATCTGGGTTAAAAAAAGGTTATAAACAAGCCTGGTTGAGGGATAACTGATTATTAATTCTCACGATAGTATTGTTTAATAGTGGGGATATAACGGTTATATAACATCGACAATAGAGTTATATTGACACCATACAGTTGGGTCCAGGATCATCCCTGCCAGGTTCTAACTGAGTTATAGCGAAAAGTAGCAAGACAATAACAAGCCTATAGCCTTCAACAGGGAGTCAGAGAGAAAAACGATGAGCAACGAAACCGTAACCATTATCGACGATACGACCGGTAAAAAAATACAACTACCGTTGCTGTCGCCCACCAGTGGACCAAAAACTATCGACATAAGCGCTCTGTACAAAGAGTTAGGTTACTTCACCTACGATCCTGGATTTATGTCCACCGCCAGTTGTTCTAGCAGCATCACCTTCCTCGATGGTGAAAAGGGTGTATTGCAATACAGGGGATACCCAATTGACCAGTTGGCTGAACACAGTTCTTATCTTGAAGTCTGTTTTTTGCTGCTCAACAATAAGTTACCCAGTCGACAGGAACTCGACAATTTCGAAAATGAAATTACCAATCATACGATGTTGCACGAAGCGCTGAAACGGTTTTTTAGTGGTTTCCGGCGAGATGCCCATCCGATGGCAATTATGGTTGGCGTGGTTGGTGCGCTAGGGGCTTTTTACCACGATCACATGGATATTCATAATCCGGAACACCGTATGATTACGGCGGAACGGCTGATTGCGAAAATGCCAACCATTGCAGCCTGGAGCTATCGTTACGCGATGGGTAAGCCGTTCATTTATCCCGTCAATAGCATGAGCTATACAGAAAACTTCCTGAACATGATGTATTCGATGCCTACCGAAGAATACACGCCTAATCCCCTGCTCGCCAAGGCACTGGACCTGATCCTGATCCTGCACGCCGATCACGAGCAAAATGCGTCCACTTCCACCGTACGACTGGCCGGCAGCTCAGATGCCAACCCGTTTGCTGCAGTGGCCGCCGGTATCGCTGCGCTGTGGGGTCCGGCGCATGGTGGCGCGAACGAAGCGGTGATTCGAATGTTGATGGAAATCAATGCCTCGGGGAAATCCCTGCAGTCGTTTGTGGATCGCGCCAAGAATAAGGAAGACAGTTTCAGGCTGATGGGATTCGGGCACAGGGTTTACAAGAACTATGACCCCCGCGCCAAGTTGATTCGCGTAATATGCCACCAGCTATTAGACGATATGGAATCGACCGGCGAGCAAAAGAAATTGCTGGAAACCGCGATGGCACTCGAAACAGTGGCGCTGGAAGATGAGTATTTCGTCAAGCGTAATCTGTATCCCAACGTTGATTTTTATTCTGGTATCATCTTTCTGGCGATGGGTATTCCGATGAATATGTTTACGGTTATTTTTGCCATGGCTCGTACGGTCGGGTGGATCACGCAATGGGCAGAAATGTTGTCGGAAGACTCCTACAAGATTGGTCGACCCCGCCAATTATACAAGGGCCCGATTGACCTGGAGTATGTGCCAATAGAAAAACGCTAATTAGCCACCATATAAGGATTACTTTACAATCGCACGAAGAGTAGTAGGCAAAATGTTAAAGGCATATCGAGATCATATCGCGGAGCGCGCAAAAGAAGGCGTTCCTCCCCAGCCACTGGACGCGCAGCAAACCGCTGACCTGGTGGAATTAATTAAAAACCCTCCTGCCGGCGAAGATGAATATTTGCTCGAGTTACTAACCCAGCACGTGCCCGCAGGCGTAGACGACGCTGCCTATGTCAAGGCGGGGTTTCTCGCAGCGATTACGCGTGGCGAAGCCAGTACGCCGTTGATCGATGCGGTGAAAGCAACCGAAATCCTCGGTACCATGCTCGGGGGTTATAATGTCGCACCTTTGATCGCCTGCCTGGACAGTGACGCTACGGCCCCAGCCGCGGTACAGGCCCTGTCGCATACCTTGCTGGTATTTGATGCTTTCCACGACATCTGTGAAAAATCAGATGCGGGTAATGCTTATGCCGGGCAAGTACTCGAGTCATGGGCAAATGCCGAATGGTTTACCAGCAAACCCAGGCTTGCAGATAAAATTACCGTGTCGGTATTCAAGGTGCCCGGCGAAACTAATACGGATGATTTGTCCCCGGCACAAGACGCCTGGTCGCGCCCCGATATTCCGCTGCACGCGAATGCGATGCTGATAAATCCGCGAGAGGGTTTAACCGACAAACCGCTGGAAAAAATCACCGAATTGAAGTCGTCGGGTTTTGCAGTTGCCTATGTCGGTGACGTGGTAGGAACCGGTTCATCGCGCAAGTCGGCGACCAATTCTGTGCTGTGGCACATGGGTGACGATATCCCCCATATACCGAACAAGCGTAATGGCGGTTATTGTTTTGGTAGCAAGATAGCGCCGATCTTTTTCAATACCATGGAAGACGCCGGCGCCTTGCCGATCGAAATGGATGTGTCAGAAATGAATATGGGCGATGTGATCGATGTTTATCCTTACGAGGGCAAGGTTACCCGTCACGACAGCGATGAAGTGATATCGACCTTTGAACTGAGTACTAATGTACTGAAAGACGAAGTGCGTGCCGATGGTCGGATTCCTTTGATTATCGGACGTGGTCTGACCGACCGTGCGCGCAAGACCCTCGACTTGCCAGACACCGAGATTTTTGAAAAACCACTGGCTGAAGAAGACAGCGACAAAGGCTATACCCTGGCGCAAAAAATAGTTGGTAAGGCTTGCGGACTGGACGGTGTTCGATCCGGAATGTACTGTGAGCCGAAGATGACCACGGTTGGGTCGCAGGATACCACCGGCCCGATGACCCGTGATGAGTTAAAGGATCTGGCCTGTCTCGGATTTTCTGCCGAGCTGGTAATGCAATCGTTTTGTCATACGGCCCCATATCCTAAGCCTGTGGATGTCGAAACCCATCACACGCTTCCAGATTTCATGCAAAACCGTGGAGGTGTATCGCTGCGTCCCGGAGACGGCATTATCCATTCCTGGATGAACCGAATGCTGTTACCCGACACGGTCGGTACCGGTGGTGACTCGCATACACGTTTTCCGATTGGCATCTCTTTTCCGGCTGGCTCTGGTCTGGTTGCGTTTGCCGCGGCAACTGGCGTCATGCCTCTCGATATGCCGGAATCGGTACTGGTACGCTTCAAGGGCGACTTGCAACCCGGTATTACTTTGCGTGATCTGGTTAACGCAATACCCTACGCGGCGATTCAACGCGGCCTGCTCACGGTAGAAAAGAAGGGCAAGAAAAATATCTTTTCCGGGCGCGTACTCGAAATAGAGGGTCTGCCACACTTGAAAGTCGAACAGGCGTTCGAGCTCTCGGATGCTTCGGCCGAGCGCTCTGCCTCTGGTTGTACGGTCAAGCTCGACCGGGAGCCTGTCATCGAATATCTAAACTCGAATATCACCATGCTCAAGTGGATGATCGGCGAGGGCTATGGCGATGTTCGCACGATTACACGGCGTATCGAGGAAATGGAAGCCTGGCTCGAAAATCCGCTATTGCTGGAAGCCGACACGGACGCTGAATATGCCGAAGTTATCGAGATCGACCTGAATGAAATCAAAGAACCGCTATTGGCCTGCCCGAATGACCCGGATGATGTTAAACCATTGTCAGAAGTATCCGGGGACAAGGTCGACGAAGTATTCATCGGCTCCTGTATGACCAATATTGGTCATTTCCGCGCTGCCGGGAAACTACTCGACAAGCTCGATGCACCCGTTGCAACGCGGCTGTGGATTGCCCCACCGACCAAGATGGACGAGGCGCAACTTACCGCCGAGGGTTATTATGGTATTTTCGGCCGGTCGGGTGCGCGCACCGAAATGCCAGGCTGCTCGCTTTGCATGGGGAACCAGGCGCGTGTGGCCGCGAATAGCACGGTGATTTCCACTTCGACCCGAAACTTCCCGAACCGCCTCGGCAATGGCGCGAATGTTTATCTAGCCTCGGCGGAACTCGCGGCAGTGAGTGCTATCATGGGTAGAATTCCTACCATGGACGAATACATGGCATACGCCGAAGACATTAATAC
>CAZJEJ010000031.1:18750-21358 GCA_964544945.1 uncultured Gammaproteobacteria bacterium
TGGGTAGAATTCCTACCATGGACGAATACATGGCATACGCCGAAGACATTAATACTATGGCCGACGATATCTATCGTTATCTGAATTTTAACGAAATGGAAAATTATCAGTCTGCCGCCGATGCGGCGTTTCCGGTGAAGGTGGCCTAGGCGCGCTGTTTTTCCCCTGACACAACGTCTGGAACGAAGTTTAACAGTTTCTCCTTCAGACAATATGCGGGCTAGGCCTTGAGTTGCAATTCCTCAATAAACTTGATTGCCGCGTCCATATCGCCGATTTCCTGGGAAAGTGAATTTAGCGCCTCTCTTACGCTGATTCCGTCTTCCAGATCGGATACGATAATCTGTGCGAGTGGCCCGAGATGTTCAACCAGTTCTGTCGCCAGCACTTCGCGTATCGCGGGTGTTAATTCCCTTTCCAATAGTCCGTGAGCGAACTTATTATCCGTCAGCTCGGTTATATCGAATGCCGAATTAAACTCTTCCACCGAGACATTCTCATCATTCGAAAAAGCTGATTCCGCGGCAACGGAGTCCTTATTTGTATCAATAACAGACTGCGAATTGACTAAATTGACCTCCTGGTGGAATTTAACCGATACTTGTAATTTATCGTTTATCTGGTTTAAAGCCTCCTGTCCCTGGATATTCCGGCATCGTGCCGCCCTGGGTTTCCCGTTAACCACATAAATCCGGCCCAGGATGTTGTCCTCATTGACACTCATCAGCGTGCCCGTGCGTTGCTCTGTCTCAAGCTGTTTCAACACACTGCTTAATTTATATTTTTTCATAGTTTCATGGTTATCAGGTAGACTCCCGACAGCCGCCGTCATCAGATCAAACTACTGTTGTGAGCCGCGCATTTTTTTAACGATGGCGACCAGACTTCTACGCATCAGTTCGAATGAATAAGCCAGGTCACCAATTTCGTCGTTCCTGTCCATGGATATGGATTCATGAATCTTGCCTCGACTAACCGATTTGGCAGTCTCTGCAATCGACAACAATGGGTTAATAATCGAATGCCTGACCAGGCTGTTGATTGACAGGAAGATCAGCGAGAAGATTACGGTCGCAACTATGATAATTATGATGCTGCGAGTCAGTACCAGTTCATTCAGGTTAGCCATGGGAACACCGACGACACTGGCTCCCACCACAGATCCAACCCGATATCCAAACCCGCTGTCGGTGCCATATTTACTGGTAATTTGGTTGGGCGCTTTCTCGGCAGCGCCATGGCATCTCAGGCAACCTTTTTTCGCAGTCGCCGGCGCGGCCGAAATGAGATATTTTTCGTTACGTAAAAACCCCGTCTCGATAATGTTTTTAGGGCTGTCGAGAGTGCGAAACCGGTTCAGAATTTTTAATTCGGCCGCATCGGGAAGATTATCTCGGTTCAGGGGATTGTCGGAAACAATCCTGATGTAGTATTCGGGCCGCAGTTTGGCGAATTTACTCGCGACAGTCTTCGCCATAACGGTCGATGAAACTACCGGTGGGTAGAATTCACCTTTAGGCAAAAAATAGGGTCGTGTGTCTTCTCTGACAACATTTCTCACCGAACGCACCATGTCCACCAGTAATGATAACTCCCGGTCAGCCTGTTCCAGTATTTGAGATCGGGTCAGCATATAGGTGGTTGGAATTGAAACAATTAAGATGGCCAGGTACATTGCAACCAGAAGCCAGTTCAATTTCCTGGTGATTCGAGATCGCTTCCCTTTAGCGTGTGCAGATTTTTTCATGTAAATCCCCGGTGTCTGTTCTTTAGCTTAGAACTTAATTATTAATATAGCAGGTGCTGGGGTGATTTCTACCTCAAGTGTATCATGGAATCTGAAAAGTGGGGCAAAGCGGTACCTGATTACGCGAGAAAGGTTTATCTCGCCCGGGCGGAACTCGCGGTGGTCAGTGTTATGACGGAATCTCCAGAGGTATCATCCAGCCTCTGCTGGACAGAGGCTTCCTAATCGTCACAAAGGGCTTTCACTTTGCGCACAATGGCATCAAATTCCTCGCCCGTGGCATCTAATAATTCTTCTTTAGCCCGGTAACATTCACTGGCGTCTTTTTCGATTTTCTGAAGTAGTGAGCTTTCTATAGATGAGTTTTCGCTTGCAGTCTGGCAATAGACCGCCGAGACACGCCGCAAGTTGGTGTGCGCACCAGATTCAACTGCCACACAGTCGTCTGCCAGTATTCCGCCCTGCTCGGTCAAAATTTTGAATTCCTTTTTATTTTTGCCTCTTAAAATATAGGCGAAAGCTTCATTGGCGCCTTCTGCAATTTTTGCGGTGCCCCCCAGTAAAGCGGCACTTAATACTGCGCCACCAAGCATTTCCTGACGATCGCCACCAATATTTCCCAGCAACCCCCATAAGCCCCCAATAGCCGCGGCTTTACCCGCTTCCGAATTTAACTTCACCTGCTCTACACTGACAACCGTGGCATAAGAAATCGATATGCGCCTATTCATGTTTTCGCGACTCGTGCCGCCTGAAGCACAGCCAAAAATAAGCATGCTCAGAAAAGCCAATATAAAAAATCTGCTTCTGCCCGATACAAAATGGTTGGTCGCTTTCATGGCAAAGTACTCATCTTTTGAA
>CAZJEJ010000032.1:0-1239 GCA_964544945.1 uncultured Gammaproteobacteria bacterium
ACCTGGCGCACCATATCCATATCCAGCTCGGTCACGAGCAACTCATCCTTGTCAGGACTAGCCTGGGCAATAATCTCACCACGCGGATTGACGAAATAGCTGGAGCCGTAAAACTCGCCAATATTCCATGGTGCTTCGGTGCCAACACGATTAATCGCGCCGATATAGATACCATTGGCTGCAGCCGAAGCCGGCTGTTCCAGTTCCCATAGATACTGCGATAAGCCGGCGACGGTCGCCGATGGATTGTATATTATCTCTGCACCACGCAAGGCCAGCGCCCGCCAGCCCTCGGGAAAGTGCCTGTCGTAACAGATGTAAACGCCAAGCTTTGCGTAGGCAGTATTGAATACTGGCCAGTTAGAGGTGCCTGGTTTGAAGAAAAACTTTTCCCAGAATCCGGCTACATGGGGAATATGTGATTTGCGATATTTACCGAGGTAGCTACCGTCGGCATCGATTACTGCAGCCGTGTTGTAATAGACACCGGGCATTTCTTCTTCATAGATGGGCACAATGATAACCATATTGTGTTTGCGCGCATATTCCTGCATTAATTTTGTAGTGTAGCCATCTGGTATTACCTCAGCAGCGGCGTACCACTTATTGTCCTGACTAGGACAAAAGTAAGGTTGGGTAAACACTTCCTGAAAGCACAGCACCTGGACACCCTTAGCAGCAGCCTCATCGATCATCGGCAAATGTGCTTCCAGCATACAATCGCGAATTTGCTCGGGAGACATGCTATCGGCATCGCCCTTTAGCCCCATTTGGATCAAACCAGATACTAGCTTGCTCATCGGACAGTCCTCTCTTAAATATTTAATTTTTGTATAAAAAACAAAGCATTACATCGGTTGGGCGCCGGTTACTATTATTATTCGGCGTGTTCGATTATTGTTTCAAAGTGAATACTACAACTTTCCTGTCCAAGTAGTCAACTTTGGCGCCTGCCTGCTCAGGATGAATTAAAATGGCATTATTTCTCTCCCAGCTATTCCTGGAATCGAAATAATAACATTGCGAAAGGAGCCTGATTTCACCCCCTTCAGGCATTAATATGGGCTGGTTTATTGGCGCACGGATTTAGATTGTGTCACCCCGCCTCGCTCAGTTTGTGGGTCTTATTACCCCGGTTTTTACCTGTCGAACCCGGTCTTCTACCCGAGAGCGGGTGAGAGTTTAAAGCCTTTCGAGCAAGGTATGAATATACTCGGTGCGAAGCGCCACATCTTCTTT
>CAZJEJ010000032.1:1339-7605 GCA_964544945.1 uncultured Gammaproteobacteria bacterium
TCGTGGATAATTTTTCATCCTTTTTAACCTCAATAAGTTATTAGCTAAGCTGGCTACGCCTGCTTATCGTCGAAGGTAAAAATTTCTTCCATGCTATCAAAAATCTCCGGCGGCAAGTGGCATTTAATCTTGTGACCTGAACCCATATTTATCATTGAAGGCACCACGCGTTCGCAAATATCGCCGTTGACCTGCGCCCTGCGAGGGCAACGAGTATGGAATGGACATCCGCTGGGTGGATTCATCGCCGATGGGATATCGCCTTCAAGCACGATATGTTTTTTCTCAACGGAAGTATCCGCAATCGGAACTGCGGACAACAGTGCTTCGGTATAGGGGTGGTAGGGTGGTGAGAATATTTCATCGGTGGACCCCTGTTCCATTACATGTCCGAGATACATCACCACGACTCGATCGGAAAGATATCGCACGATTGATAGATCGTGGCTGATGAACAACATGGTGGTACCGGAACGGCGTTGAATATCCATGAGTAACTCGGTCACTGCCGCCTGTACCGACACATCCAGTGCCGATACCGGTTCGTCGGCGACGACCACCTGTGGTTCACCAGCGAACGCCCGTGCGATACCTATCCGTTGCTTTTGTCCGCCCGATAACTGGCGCGGCATTCGACTGGCAAATTCTCGTGGCAATTTCACCATGTCGAGCAATTTGAGCATGCGTTCCCTGCGATCATTGTCGTCTTTTCCGACATTAAACATTTCCAGCGCACGGATGATTTGCGAGCCTACGCTGTGACTCGGATTGAGCGTATCGAAGGGATTCTGGAAAATCATTTGTACCTGGCCCACCACCTCGGGTTGACGGTCTGCGATTTCGACATTGCTGACGACCATATCGCCGAGTTCGATTGCACCACTTGTCGCAGTTTCAAGGCCCATTAGCACTCGGGCCAGGGTTGATTTGCCGCAGCCTGACTCTCCGACGATTGCCAGGGTTTCAGATTCGCGTGCCTCCAGACTGATATCCTCGTTGGCTTTAACCACGCGTTGATCGCTGCCGCCAAATATCTCGTTGGCTGCAACCTGATAATACTTCTTCAAGTTTTGAATTTTCAGGACGACGTCACCCGGTTTGGTCTTTTCATGGACCTTCTTAAATTGAGGTTTTGCACTCCAGTCGATATTGGCAATCCGCAGGCATCGTGAACCGTGGTCCTGGTGCTCACTTACCGGTTGCATGTTTACCACGCCCCTGTTGCAAATTTTCTCTACATAATAATCGCAACGTGGACCAAAATTACAGCCCCTGGGTCTTTCGTGTGGTAGTGGTAATTGCCCGGTAATAGATATTAACGGACGCGTATTCTTGTTAGCGCCCGGCAGCGGAATCGAGCGAAATAATCCCTGCGTATAAGGATGTCGCATGCGATCGAATACGTCGCGAATGGTACCGGTTTCAACGGCCTCACCCGAATACATAACCGTAATTCGGTTGCAGGTTTCGAGAATCAGGCCGAGGTTGTGGGAGATAAACAATAACGACGTCCCAAATTTTTCACCCAGATCTTTGACCAGATCGACGATACCGGCTTCGACGGTTACATCGAGAGCAGTTGTCGGCTCGTCGAGTAATAGCAGCGCTGGCTTCGATAGCAAGGCCATAGCTATTACGATACGTTGCTGCTGACCACCCGATAACTGATGCGGATATGCCTTCATAATTCGTTGTGGGTCGGGTAGGCGAACCGCTTCCAGCAATTCCAGGCACCGCACCCTGGCTTCCTGTTCACTGACCCGTTCATGATTTAACGGAACTTCCATCAACTGCCGGTCAATTTTCATTGCCGGGTTCAGGCTTGCCATTGGCTCCTGGTAAATCATTGCGATTTCGGACCCGTGGATATTTCGTAATTCGCTGGACGACAGGGTTGACATATCACGCCCCTTGAACTTGATAGTGCCGCCAACGATCTTTCCGTTAGTGCCCAGGTAGCGCATAATCGCCAGCGCTACCGTCGATTTTCCGCAGCCGGATTCGCCGACAAGGCCCATGGAGTCGCCAGCCATAACGCTACACGAAAAATCCATAACTGCCGGAATTTCACCCGCCTGGGTGAAGAAAGAGATTGAAAGATTGTCGATTTCCAGAATAGGTTGTTCTGACATGTCTTCTCTCCTGGCTTGATATACCACTAGTCTTTCAACGATTGCTCGCGCAAACCGTCGGCCAGCAGATTAAGTCCGAGTACCAGTGACATCAGTGCTAACGCCGGTGCGATGGCCGGGAATGGATTGATGGTAATCAGCTTGCGACCTTCGTTAATAGTCAAACCCCAGTCTGGGCTTTCCGGGCTGACCCCAAGTCCAAAAAACCCGAGGGTTCCTAGCAGAATCGTGGTATAGCCAATGCGTAAACAAAAGTCGACGATCAGCGGACCACGTGCATTCGGCAGAATTTCCCAGAGCATGATGTACCACGGGGTTTCGCCCCGGGTTTGCGCCGCAGCTACATAGTCCCTTGTTTTGATGTCCAGCGTCAGGCCGCGCACGATACGAAAGACCGTCGGCGAGTTTACAAAAACCACCGATACGAAAATATTGAGCAGGTTCGGGTCCATCGACCAGACCCCAAGCGGGTCGGCATTAAATGCGAGCCCGGAGTATATCCACAACCCGATTACCAGCGTTAGTATGATATAGGTCTTAAGTTTTTGAGGCTGGGCGATAAACCGTGTTTTAAACAGGAGCAATATAAACACGATGGGGAATATAAAGAGCAATGCTGCCAGGAAAATGGGTATTCCGGTGGTTCGGATTTCAGGTGTGACCAACAGGTAAAACAAAAGGATGACCGGAAACGCGAGTACCAGGTTGGAAATAAAGCTCAGGATGGCGTCTAACCTGCCGATAAAATATCCGGCGGGTAGCCCCAGCGTGATCCCAACCATGAACGCGAACAGGGTAGCCGCGGGCGCGATTATCAGGACCGTCTGACTTCCATAGATCATGCGACTGAATACGTCGCGTGCCAGGCGGTCACCACCGAGCAGGTACCAGGCATCTTCCAGGTTGGTTACCGGTGTTCCCGGCGGCTTGTTTTTCATCCCCGAGAGCTGCGAATAGGCATCAAACTGGGCGATAACATCTGCGAAAATTGCGGTGAATACCCAGAACAGTACCAAACCCAGGCCGATCATGCCTACATTACTGTTGAATAGCTTCCCATATAGGCCAAGTTTATTCCTGTTCATGATCGAGAAAGCAAACACGGCTGCGATACCGATCCAGACCGGCAGAAACTGCCAGATAATCGTGGCGAGAATGCTATACCAGGCCAAAGGCTCCATGTCAGCTTCTCCCTATTTCACGCGAATACGCGGATTTAGGTAAACGTAACCGATATCAGATATCAACTGTGTTAACAACACCACAAATACGGCTACTACCGAGGCACCCAACAGGGTTTCAATATCGTTATTGCTTGCAGCCTGAACCAGAACCCATCCAAATCCCTTGTAATTGAACAGGGTTTCGACGATCACCACCCCGGTCAAAAGCCACGGGAATTGCAGCATGATGACGGTAAAAGGCGCAATTAACGCGTTGCGTAGTGCGTGCTTGATTACCACGTATCTAAAACTGAGGCCCTTGAGTGTGGCGGTACGGATGTACTGCGCAGTCATGACTTCGGCCATCGATGCGCGCGTCATACGCGCGATATATCCCAATCCGTAGATCGCCATTGTCAAAACTGGAAGTGTGAAATTAGCCAGTGTAATATCGTCGATAGCCGAGGTTGCCGAGCCTTTCAATATCGTGCCACGTTCGAGAAATAGCGGTGACAGCCCATATTTTGACGATGCGAACAGGACGATGAAAATAACGCCCGATACATATTCAGGCGTCGCAGTCGTGATTATCGAAAACGTCGACAGCGAACGATCCAGTTTGGAGCCTTCGCGCATGCCGGCGAGTACCCCGATCACCAGCGCCATCGGCACCATGGTGATCATGACCCATAGCATCAACCAACCGGTGGCGCCGAGCCGCTTGCCGATAATTGTACCCACTTCATCTCTGAATACCGTGGAAAAACCCCATCGACCCTGGAGGACTCCGCAGTAGGTCGGAGTATCCGCGACACCCCGGCGAACACAGCGACCCGCGAGTTTACCGTTAACTTCCCAGGCCCAACCCGGTATTACTCCGAGCCATTCACCGTAACGGGAAAGCAACGGTTCCCGGTAACCATTCTTTTCAAGCCAGCTCACCACTTGCTCGTCTGACATGCGCATGTTGTTTTGTTCTTTCGCGAGCTTTTCGAGATTGGGTTCCAGATTGGTGAGGAAAAATACGATAAAAGTCAGACACAAGGCGGTGAGCAACATTATCCCCAGGCGTCTGAGCATGAAATTCAACATGGTAATTCCCCCTTGTGTTTGTGCCCTGGTTACCACGACCACGGTGATGGCTGGTAGAACCCCTGGGCATAAAAAATTCGGGGGCCCAAAGCCCCCGAATCTCTTAGCTCAGTCTGGCGATTATGCCCAACCCAGTCGTTCGACCTGCAACTCGAAAGTTGGATGCATTTCTGCATTGATCACTTTTGCCTTGTGGTGACGCCCTATGGTGCGCCAGTAAGGCTGGATGGTAACACCTTCTTGCTGCATGATTTCCTCAAGCCGCTTCATCAACACACGCCGCTTATCGGCATCGGCAATCGCCAGTGCTTTTGCCAGGGTGTCATCGAATTCCTTGTTTGCAAATGCTGATTCGTTCCATGCTTCTCCACTGCGATAAGCCAGTGCCAGTACCTGTACTCCGAGTGGACGCATGTTCCAGTTGGTGGACGAAAACGGGTACTTAACCCAGTCATTCCAAAAGGTGGAACCCGGCAAAACGGTACGTTTCACCTTGATGCCAGCATCCCGCAGCTCCGCTGCTACCGCATCGGTGCTTGCACGTCGCCAGTCATCGTCGATCGATACCAACTCGTGCTCGTAGTCAGCCATGCCAGCTTCGTTCATCAGCGCCCTGGCCTTCGATGCATTGCGACTGATCGGTGGCAGCTTGTAGTATTCCGGATGAATCGGAGCAACATGATGGTTTTCAGCAGGAATACCTTGTCCCGCCACGCCCAGTTCGAGAATCTTCGCGTTGTCGCAAGCTAGCGCCAGAGCACGACGAACACGCGCATCGGCGTATGGCTTTATGCCATCGACCTCCGCCTGCTGGTTTGGACGAATTACAATTGTTGACGCGGTAACCGCAGTTGACCGCTCCAGGCCGAGGCCATCGAAGATTTCGAAATACTCGCCGGTAGTTTCGTTATTCATGTCGATTTCGTCAGCTTCAAAGGCCGCCAGGAACGACGAGGGATCGGTACCGTAATCGAGAAGTTCGATGCGATCGAGGTTAGCTTCGCCACCCCACCACTTGTGCCCCGGGCGCTTGACCAGTACCGATTTAATACCCACCTCGTGGCTCTCGACCATAAATGGACCCGTACCAGGATGACCATCGGTAATATCCGAGCCATCGTAGTCGCGGTGTACGATCAGTCCAGGATAGTCAGCCATACCGGGTATTATCGAAATATCGGGCTTCGGCAGGTTTAACTTTACAGTGCGGCTGTCGATCTTTTCGATCACGCCTGCCCCGGCCTTACCGGTATCGGCGTCGATCAGGGTCGCCATACGGCCAGCCATCGAGTTACCCTCCGCAGACTTGTCGCACCAACGGGTGATATTGAAGACTACGTCGTCGGCATTGAAATCATCACCGTTCGACCACTTCACACCTTTGCGAACATGCAGGGTATACTCGGTCGCACTATCGTTGACTTCCCAACTACTCAGCAGGTAAGGCTCAAAGGTAGATTTCGACGTGTAACGCACCAGGTTTTCATTCATACCACGCGCTACATTAGCCATTTGTGACCAGTCGAAAATACGCGGATCGGGAACCCGGCGCACTTCCATCTGGATTCGCATGGTACCGCCTTTTTTTGCAGCCATGGCTTCTCCGGAAGCTGTCAGGCCTAGCAAGCCATACGCGGTAACCGTGGTTGCGGCAAACGCGGTAGACAGGGCCAGGAATTCTCGACGCTCCATCTTGCCTTCATTGGCGTCCCTGGCCCACTTCCTGATGGCTGGATGCAGAGGTTTGCCATTATTTGTATCGTGTTTACTCATTACTTTCTCTCCTCGATTGATTTACTGGATGTCTTTGATCGGAATTAACGATTTATCAAGCCCGGATTTAGCCATTATTATTAATATAAAAAGTAGTGTAAAACTC
>CAZJEJ010000032.1:7705-17858 GCA_964544945.1 uncultured Gammaproteobacteria bacterium
CGACTCCCATTACTTTTTCGCCCGACTATAACATATCAAAAAGCTTTGTGTTAATGCCCGCTGGCAACCAGATCGCCAGACTGAGGTCAGATATTGCTCCGTCGAACCTGCATCTGGAATCATTACTAACTACTTGTTAAATAGCTGATTCAAGACTATACAATTGTGGGTTAAAGGTTAATTAGTTATTTCTACTTATAAATTTTCAGGCTAATCCAGAATCATCAACACTTACTACGAGTAAAGAATATGAATATTATTAAAGGCATAACGGCTATTCCCAGATATCAAAAATATATCTAGCTGGATGCGTAAACACTTAAATAAAGTCACCTGGGGCTCCGTATCCGTACTGGGAGTACTTCTGGGTATCTCCATTCTGGGTGGGTTCAACACCGCCATGGAAAGCACCAATACACTGGAATTCTGTATTTCCTGTCACGAAATGCGTAACACGGTTTATGTCGAATATCAGAAATCCGCTCACTTCAAGAATGCCTCGGGCGTGCGCGCCATTTGCTCGGACTGCCACGTGCCAAAAACATGGGCAGCGAAACTCATGCGCAAGCTAAGAGCATCCAAAGAGATCTATCATAAATTTATGGGTACCATCGATACAAAAGAGAAATTCGAAGCGCGCCGCCTGGAAATGGCCGAGCGTGTATGGGCCGAGATGACGGCCAATAATTCTCGTGAATGCCGTAGCTGTCACGAATACGACACTATGGCCTTCGAGCATCAGGGGGATCGGGCACGCAGGAAAATGGAGGCGGCCAAAGAAAATGGTGAAAACTGTATCGAGTGCCACAAAGGCATCGCGCACAATAATCCCGAAGAGGATGAGGACGATTAAGGATTTTTTGTCTTCCTTTCGTGCGTTCCTTTTTTCATCGTTTGAAAGTTTTTCTGGATGTTTATTCTACCGCGTTTAACCACCAATCTCTTTATAATCAAAGCGTTATCTATTCTTCAGGGTTACCTTTTAGAGCACAAGCACACTGGAAACATTCGGCGCTACGCATCTGACTGGTATCTGGGTTAAAAAAACACGTCTTGCGCTCGATTGACTCAAGTCAAGGCATATTTTTGTCCGATGGTTTATATGTAACCATGAGTTAAAAGCTAATTAGATTATTTGCTGCTCATAATTCGATTAATCGATAATCATTAACACCTACCAGGGGTAATAGATATGAGTAAAAAAGTTATTAAAGGCATAACAGCTATTTTGACAACTGGGCTAATCGCAGTTTCGCTCGCGATACCGGTTCAGGCAGAGGAAGACTCCGCAATCGCTCGTGGCGGTCGGATCTACGACAAGTGGTTTGCCGTGATTGGCGCCGATAAACCCAAAGAGACCCACAAGGCATGGCCATCGTCTAATACCAAGAAGAAAGGCAACGCCACCTGGCGCTGTAAAGCCTGCCATGGTTGGGATTTACGCGGCGCTGACGGTGCTTATGCAAAAGGCTCCTATAAAACCGGTATCCGTGGTTTGCGGGAATTCGACGGGGGCAATCCGGCAGATGTGGTTGCAGCGGTTAAGGATAGTACCCACGGTCTGGGTA
Source organism: uncultured Gammaproteobacteria bacterium (assembly GCA_964544945.1). Taxonomy (GTDB): domain Bacteria; phylum Pseudomonadota; class Gammaproteobacteria. The sequence continues at coordinate 9,274 of CAZJEJ010000032.1, forward strand.
TGATTCCCGACGCCGATCTCGCCGATCTCGCCCTGTTTGTCACAAAAGGCCAGATCGACATGACCAAATACATCAACGCCGATAAATCAGTGAATGGCGATCCGGCGCAAGGCGCAGCCTATTACAACACGATTTGTGTGGGTTGCCATGGTAAAAATGGTGAAAAGCCGAAGGACATGAAGAAGACCCTGGGTAAAGTCGTCTCGGGTAACCCCTGGGAAGGCCTACACAAGATTCTGAACGGTCAGCCCGATGAAGAGATGCCAGCTCTGCGTGCTCTGCCACTGCAAATTGCAATCGACACCCTCGCCTATACCCAGACCCTGCCAAAAACGAAGTAACCGGGATATAGTAGTACAATACCAGCACCGCCCCAAATGGGACGGTGCTGGTATTTTGCTGAGGAGTATCCATAGTTTGACTGGTTGCATCGTTCCTATCAATAAGAAGTCCTGGTAACATTAATCATGGCTAACCCATCCGGGAAATTCGGGCTGCTTTCACGCAAGGTTCTGTTTGGCACCTCGCTCGGCGCTTCATTATTATTCATGCTCGCCGGAGTTATATTCTGGGGCGGATTCAATACCGCGATGGAATATACCAACACGCTGGAATTTTGCATTTCCTGTCACGAAATGCGAAATACCGTTTACGTCGAGTACAAAGAGTCGGTTCACTACAGAAATCGCTCAGGTGTACGTGCCATTTGCTCCGACTGTCATGTGCCGAAGGACTGGACAGCGAAACTCATCCGCAAGATCAAAGCAAGCAAAGAAATTTATCATAAGATCGTTGGTACCATCGATACAAAAGAGAAATTCGAAGCGCGCCGCCTGGAACTGGCCGAGCGTGTATGGGCCGAGATGACGGCCAATGATTCTCGTGAGTGTCGCAACTGTCACGATTACGGCTCGATGGACTTCAAGCATCAGGGGAAACGGGCACGGAAAAAAATGGAGGCCGCTATGGAAAAAGGCGAAACCTGCATCGAGTGCCACAAAGGTATCGCCCATACCAATCCCGAAGAGGATGATTAAGGGTTCGACCGCTTAAATTCATTGCCACCTCTATCCGCCGACACCCCGTATGCAGGTTGCCGAGGCCTCCCGTTTTAAATAACGAAAGAGCAATTCACGGATTCAGATGGAGTTTAATATGCTCCCATTAACAATCTTAGTACCACGGTTGTTGGGGCCACGGGTACCGAATAGAATGAATCCTTTACTTCCCAGGCATTGCGCGTCGCCCAAATGAAAAACGCGACTCGATTTACCCCGGCAAAGCTGATGTTGCTTCCAGGCCTGTTGATTATTCTGACTGCCGGCTTATTCTGGGGATATCGCGCCATCAGTTATCAATCATTACTCGAATTGGGTAACCAGTCGAGAAATCTTTTAACGCTGTTTGTCTCAAACCTCAACGGAGCGCTGGCGAAGTATGAAACCTTACCAAAACTCATATCTACCAATCATCGATTGGTCAAAACACTGGGGCAGGCAGATATTGACCGGATTGATCAAACTAACCGGTATCTCGAAGCGGTTGCTATAACTTCTGGCGCCTCCGATGTTTACCTGATGAATACCGATGGGTTCACTATAGCCGCCAGTAACTGGAATCTCGATCGTTCGTTCATCGGTAAAAACTTCAGCTTTCGACCTTATTTTCAGTCTGCTATTAAAGGTAATGCTGGGCGATACTTCGCATTAGGCACGACTTCTTTACAACGCGGCTACTATTTCTCTTACCCGGTTTATCGCCTCAATGAAATATTGGGTGTTATCGTTATCAAGATCAATCTGGCGGAAATCGAAACCGCCTGGTCGGATAGCGGCAATCATTTTATCGTCACCGACGAAGACGGCATTGCATTCCTGTCGACCCATCCTGGCTGGACTTACAAAACCATATACCCCATCGATCCCGCGCGGCTCGATGAAATTAGGCTCTCACGGCGCTACGCCGGGCATGAATTGACACCCCTTAGTATCAACGAGACCGGGAAACTGGAAGAAAATATTAGTCGCGTCTCGATAGTCGATGGTAACGAAGCACAGGCTACCGACTATCTTCATTTGAAGCTGGAAATTCCCAGTGCCGGCTGGACTGTCCACCTTTTCAGCAATACGCAATCGATTCAGGGCACGCTAGTTTTACGCACCACCCTTGCAGGGCTTGGGGCTCTCATCGTGCTTCTGCTGGTTACACTTTATCTCGTCAATCGGCAACGACGTCTGGCACTACAGGGCTCTACAGAGTTACTCGAACGGCGCGTACAACGTCGCACTCGCGAACTCGAAAATGAAATAGATGAGCGTAAAAAAGCCGAACAGACCCTGCGCGATACCCAGGCGGAATTGATTCAGGCGGCTAAGCTGGCAGGGCTTGGGCAAATGTCCGCTGGCATTAGCCACGAATTGAATCAACCGCTCACCGCGATTCGTAATTATTCGGATAACGCACAACGCATGCTCGAACGCAAGCAAGTGGAAGCCGCGACAGGCAATCTGGATGAAATTAGTAAGCTGACCGGACGTATGGCCAATATTATTTCGCAGTTACGTGGTTTTTCGAGAAAATCTAGTGGTGAACACAGTCAGGTTTCTATCGATCAATCGATCGATCAGGCGCTCGGCATGTTTCAGCGAGAAATCGAATCCAGTCAGGTCGACGTACAGGCTCAGGTAAACCCCGAGTTATCGGTAATAACCGATCCCTTGTTGCTAAACCAGGTACTGGTCAATTTATTTAGTAACGCAATTCAGGCCATGGAATCGTCTAAAACCCGCCGTATCGACATCGATGCCCACAACCACGACCATGGCATCATCATTAGTATCAGCGATACTGGGCCAGGGATTTCACCCAGGGTAATCGAAAATATATTTGACCCATTCTTTACCACCAAAGAGGTGGGACTGGGCCTTGGGCTTGGTTTATCAATATCCTATCGCATCATGGAAAGCCTGGATGGTAAGATCGAAGTCGCCAACATTGCTACGGGTGGCGCTCGCTTTGAGTTATATTTACCCAATGAATGAAAATACAGCACAGGTCATCTTCATTGATGACGATAAATTTATCCGCAAGTCCGCTACCCAGAGCATGGAAATGGAAGGCTTCAAGGTGGATAGTTACGCCGATGCTACGAGTGCACTCGTAGGCATAGATACGGAATGCACCCGCGTAATTGTTACTGATATCAAAATGCCTGGCATCTCCGGGCTCGAACTATTGCAGCGTATAAAGGAAATCGACGCGAATATTCCAGTAATTCTGATTACTGGCCAGGGAGACATCGCCACCGCGGTTCAGGCCATGCGCGATGGTGCTTATGATTTTCTGGAGAAACCATTTGCCCCGGATAACCTGATCGAAGTCATACGTAAGGCTTACGACAAACGTGTGCTGGTTCTTGAAAACCGAAATCTCAAGAAAGAACTGGAGCTACAAAACACGCCGGGGCAGCGTATTATTGGCAAAACCGAGACGATACAACAGCTCCGTAACCAGATCACGCGGCTCGCTGGCACCGACACCGATATCCTGCTCTGGGGTGAAACCGGTACTGGAAAAGACCTGGTCGCTCGCAACTTGCACGAAATCAGTAAGCGCCGAAAGGCGCCATTTGTAGCAATCAACTGCGGGGCATTGCCTGAAAACATTATTGAGAGCGAACTCTTCGGCCATGCGGCCGGTGCTTTTACCGGTGCCTCAAAACAACGCATCGGAAAATTTGAATACGCCAATGGCGGAACCATTTTTCTCGACGAAATCGAAAGTATGCCGCTCAGCCTGCAAGTTAAGTTATTACGCGTATTGCACGAAAGAGTGGTCGAACCACTCGGCTCGAACGAGCAGCTACCTATAGACATACGCGTAATTGCGGCTACCAAAACCGACCTTAAACAGGCTTCCGTCGAAGGCAACTTTCGTGAAGACCTTTATTACCGCCTTAATGTCATCACGCTCAACTTGCCGACATTACGCGATCACGTCGAAGATATTCAACTACTGTTTCATCACTATGCGCTCATCGCCGCAGCTCGCCACGAATGCGATCTCCCCGAACTGGGTTCCGAACAGTTACAGCAACTTTTGATGTACCGCTGGCCCGGTAACGTGCGCGAATTGAAAAACGCCGCCGAACGATTTGTATTAATGGGCGATGCAAACAACCTGGATCTGGACGAAATCATGCATGTGTCCGCTCAGGGTAAGTCGACCAAACTACGTGATCGCGTAGAGTGGTTCGAAATAAACCTGATAGAACAGGCACTTGAAAAAGGTGCTGGCTCTATCAACGATGCGCTGGAGTTACTCGGTACCCCACGTAAGACCCTCTACGATAAAATGCGTAAGTACGGGATCGATAAAAACCAGTACAAATAGGCTCGCTACACCGATAGGTCCCCTGAATCGAGCTCAAATGGGTGGAATTCCATCCAATGTTGAATCGCGAATGGGGGAGTTTAGTAACATACGGGTTGCGACTGCTTAAAAAGAATCTTTCGCCCCGAAAGATAAATCAATAAATCCTGTGGTTTATCAAAACGGCAATTCGATCGGATAATTATCAAAATTTTCAACCACTTGTACTCGTACTGGCAACTAACGGAATTTATTTAACGCTTCAGGAAACAGCCAGCACCTCAGTTATGAATCCCTTTTCCAGAAACTGGTACGGACCTTGCACGTTAATTATGGTGTGTCGAAGATCGACGCCAGAAATTAACTACCCTACCCAAACTGAGGAAATTAAAAATGAAAATTCGTATTCTAGCCACCAGTGCTGCACTAATACTGGGCTCCCTGACTAGCGGTACCGCCATGGCTACGGCTAACTGCGATCCTGGAGAAATTATTATTAAGTTCAGCCACGTCACCAATACCGATAAACATCCAAAAGGTATTGCAGCGTCTTTGCTAGAAAAACGTGTCAACGCAGAAATGAATGGCAAGGCCTGTATGCAGGTATTCCCTAATTCAACCTTGTATAACGACAAAAAAGTACTCGAAGCCTTGCTCAATGGCGATGTTCAACTGGCAGCACCCTCTCTGTCAAAATTCGAAAAATTCACCAAAAAGTTTCGTATCTTCGACCTGCCTTTTGTTTTCGAAGACATTAATGCGGTCGATCGTTTTCAAAACTCTGCCGACGGCGAAAAGCTCAAAAACGCGATGATTCGACGCGGACTGAAAGGTCTCGAGTTCTGGCACAACGGCATGAAACAAATGTCAGCCAATAAACCATTGATCAGCCCTGCTGATGCTAAAGGTCTCAAGTTCCGCGTTCAAGCGTCGGATGTGCTGGTTGCCCAGTTCCAACAGCTCGGTGCCAACCCACAAAAGATGTCTTTTAAAGAAGTTTACGGCGGCCTGCAAACCAATGTTATCGATGGACAGGAAAACACCTGGTCGAATATCTACGGAAAAAAATTCTTTGAAGTACAGGATGGTATCACTGAAACGAATCATGGCATCATCGATTACCTGGTGGTTACATCTACCAAGTGGTGGGATGGTTTACCCGATGATGTTCGTAGTCAATTCGCCACAATTCTGAAGGAAGTAACCGAAGTTCGTAATGGTGAATCAACCAATGTTAACAACATGAACAGGGAAAACATCATTAAGGCAGGCGGTACGGTACGCACATTAACAGGCGCACAACGGCAGGTCTGGGTTAATGCGATGAAACCAGTGTGGAAAAAATTCGAGAAAGATATCGGAAAGGATTTGATGGACGCCGCCCTGGCTGCCAATAAGTAAAATGGCCTCTCGATAAACAATATTTAACAGATCCATTTATGATAGACGACGCGGCCGATCCAATCGGCCGCGATTGTTACCAGAATAATAATAATTCTGACCTCAGGGGGGACTGATATGAATCACGAACCGACCACCAGGCTCGGGCAGTTGATGGACGATATCGAAGAAACCAGTATCGCTATTTGCCTGGGACTGATGACACTGATCACTTTCGCTAACGTCGTAGCCCGTTATATTTTCGATGACAATATTCTATGGGCGCTGGAAATAACAGTGTTCCTGTTCGCCTGGCTGGTGCTGATGGGCGCCTCCTATGCGGTTAAGAAGCATATTCACATCGGTGTAGATGTCGTCATCAATGCAGTCTCTCCAGGTACTCGCAAGATAATGGCTATCTTGTCGGTTACCGCCTGCCTGGCATTTTCAATCTTGCTACTTATCGGTTCCTGGAATTACTGGTATCCATTTGCCACCGAGCGCGCCTGGCTGGAAACAGAAGATATCCCAATGCCAGAAATATTCATGTTTTTGGCCGACTGGATCAATGAAGGCGAACCCTACGAAAAAATACCCCGGTTGATCCCCTACCTGGCCTTACCCCTGGGTATGGCATTGCTGACTTTCCGATTTCTACAACTGGCCTGGCGTGTGATCAACGGGGAGCTGGATAAAATAATCGCGAGTCATGAAGTAGAAGATGAACTTCAGGAGGCCCTGGCTTATGAAGAAGGGCTAGCAGCTAAAGACGACGAGGAGAATGCGTAATGGCTATTCTGGTTCTTTTTGTCATGGTCATTGGTCTGATGTTAATCGGCGTACCGATTGCTGTCTCGTTAGGCCTTTCGAGCATAATATTCTTACTGGTGCTTTCCGACACTTCGCTCGCAGCGGTCGCACAAACCTTGTTTTCCGCCTTTGAAGGCCATTACACACTACTGGCTATCCCATTTTTTATACTCGCTTCAGTATTCATGTCGACCGGTGGTGTCGCACATCGAATTATCCGTTTTGCGATTGCCGTGGTCGGATCATTTCGTGGAGGCCTGGCGATGGCCTCGGTGTTTGCCTGCATGATGTTTGCGGCGCTTTCCGGCTCTTCCCCAGCGACCGTCGTCGCCATCGGCAGTATCGTGATTGCCGGTATGGTACAGGTCGGTTACACCAAAGATTTTGCAGCCGGCGTTATCTGTAATGCCGGTACCCTCGGCATCCTGATACCACCTTCTATAGTAATGGTTGTATATGCAGCAGCCACTGATGTATCAGTGGGCAGGATGTTTCTGGCCGGTGTCATACCCGGCTTGCTGGCCGGGGGTATGTTGATGTTAGCTATATACGCTGTCGCGCGTTATAAAAACCTGCCCGCGCAACCCTGGGCTGGCTGGTCAGAAATATTCGATGCAGCGCGCGATGCCAGTTGGGGATTATTGCTCATCGTTATTATTCTAGGCGGTATTTATGGCGGAGTTTTCACCCCTACCGAAGCAGCCGCAGTGGCGGCGATATATGCATTTCTAATCGCCAACCTGGTTTATTGCGATATGGGCCCATTCAAGGAAAAAGGAGCTGGCGGCGCGATGATCCTTTGGCGAGGTCTCTCGATATTCTGGCATAAAGACACCAAACACAGCCTGTTTGAAGCCGGAAAGCTTACCATCATGTTGCTGTTCATCATCGCGAATGCGCTGATACTCAAGCAGGTGCTGACCGAGGAACGCATTCCGCAAATGATCACCGAAGCAATGCTTTCTGCCGGCTTCGGACCGATCATGTTCCTGGTGGTCGTTAATATCCTGTTGTTAATCGGCGGCCAGTTCATGGAGCCATCCGGGTTGCTGATTATCGTCGCGCCCCTGGTATTCCCCATCGCTATCGCTCTCGGTATTGACCCGATTCACCTCGGTATCATCATGGTTGTGAATATGGAAATTGGCATGATCACACCGCCAGTTGGTCTCAACCTGTTCGTTACCGCAGGCATCGCAGGAATGCCTATGCTCAGCGTGGTAAAAGCCGCTGCTCCCTGGCTAGGGGTTATGTTCCTGTTCCTGATTATCGTGACCTATTTGCCATTCGTCTCCACCTGGTTACCAACCTTGATGATGGGGCCCGAGATTATTACGCAGTAATAACCTGGCGATTCGGTACCTGGTCGGATAGCGTGGCTGGCTTCATTTGCGCACGTCGCCTGGTGTATCACCGGTATGTAAATCTTTCAGAATCCCGTTTTCAATGTTATAAATCCAGCCGTGAATGGAGAGATCGTAACCCTGCTTCCAGGCCTTTTGTACAATAGTGGTCTTACAAATGTTTGTTACCTGTTCCTTTACATTTAACTCACAGAGTAAATCCAGTTTTTCCTTTTGCTTTAATCCTTTAAATTTTTCAGCATTGAAGCGGATTACATCCTTAACATGGCGCAGCCAGTTATCGATAAGACCATGTTCCTGATCTTCCATGGCCGCCTCAATACCGCCGCATCCGTAATGACCGCAAACTATAATATGCTTAACTTTGAGCACCTCCACGGCGTACTGAATAACAGAAAGGCAATTTAGATCTGTATGGACAACAACATTTGCAATGTTGCGATGCACAAATACTTCACCAGGGGGCAGGTTTACTATTTGATTTGCGGGAACCCGGCTATCTGAACAACCAATCCATAAAAACTCGGGAGCCTGTTGCCTGGATAATTGCGAGAAAAACTCCGGGTCTATTTCCTTGATCGATGCCGCCCACTCCCTGTTCCTGTCAAAAAGATGCTTTAGTGTTTTCAAAGTTTAAATTTCCTCATACGTTCTGCATGC
>CAZJEJ010000032.1:17958-21317 GCA_964544945.1 uncultured Gammaproteobacteria bacterium
ACGGGTTCCTTCAATTAATAAATAAGTATCATCTTTTAAGAAAGACGTATTTGTAACTTTTAAAGTTGATGACTGCTCGATATGGCGGAGAGTATTTCTATCAAATCTTGCGCCATATACCCATTCAACAAAGGGCGTAAAAAAATCCTGTTTTTTTCTTATTTTCTTATTTTTTGAATATACAATTTCTAAAAGCCGAAATCGCCCACCTTGCTTTAACACCCTGCCGAATTGCTCAATAGCAAGATTTTGTATTTCATCCGGCATTACGCAACACATAAATGTTGAAAAAATCCAGTCAAATTTATCTGCATCTATCGACTGCATGACGGTAGCATCTTCGATCAGTAATTCTACTTTGCACCGCGCTTTTGATTTTCTCTTTTCGGCTTTACTCAGCATTTGTTTGCTTAATTCGATTCCTACCAGTTCGACATCCTGGTGGTAGAATTCCAGGTTTCTCCCGGTTCCAATGCCAGCTTCCAAAATTTTACCTCTTAAATCCCCAACTAAAGTGGGACGCCACTTTTTGTATGTCTTTTCCCATGGGTAATCCAGAATATCATAAAAAGATGCGACAACATTGTACCTGGTCTGCAACAATAAATTCTTTTCATGCGGCTTCATATTAGCTTCTGATATTTGGTTTCGCTAACCTGGTTGGGGCCTCTAACTTGTTTTCACATACTGCTGATGAGTCGGCCAAAGGCCTCGACTTTTTTCCAGTCGGTAAATTCCACCACTGTTTCAAGATCGGTGGGACCTTGTGTAATCCACATGATGAATCGTATCATCTGCCGGTCCCAAAAGTGGTATTTTTGATAGTCTATTTTCCCTGCAAAAACACCCAGTTCCCTGGGTCGCCAGGATATCTGTTTAAGAAACTTGATTAAATAAGGGTTGGTTTCTGGCCGATTTTTCTCTGGTTTGCGGGCGACAACGTTTACCGTGAAAAATGCATTGGGTTTGCTATCCAGTATTTGCTTGTTTCTTTTTATGAATTCATAGACGTATGGGCGATGTTTTCCATAACGGATACTAGCGCCTACGACAATTTTATCGAACGGCTCCAGGTCCAAATATGGCTCATCTGTCATGGAAATTATGCTAACCCGGTGATCACTCGGTTCTACAACTTGCTTTAGACGCCGACAGATTTCCAGGGTATGTCCATCTGTGGTTGAATAGATAATCAGGATTTTGGCCATTTTCGTTCCGAATATTCTCTTCAGGTGATTTAATAGTGAATATCGCTTAGTTCACTTTCCTAAGTCGGGATTTGGAAAGTTCGACTGCATTTGCCTGTTAGGCATTTTCTAGCCTGTACTCCATGCGCGCGGCTTTTTCATCCCGGCAATTTTACATGCTTGTTTCACGTAGCCGTATGGAAACAATTCAAAAATCAGTTTCTTTGCTTCTCTTTTTTTGCAATTATTTTTCTCTGCCAGGTAATCTATTAAGTGGCGAACGTTCGATGCAGTATTATGCTCGCTATAGTAGCGCCTCATAAAATTCAGGATTTGCCAATGGGTTTTTTTTAATTCGATATCTTCTTCGTTGGCCAGTTTATTTGCAACTTCGTGATTCCAGTCATCGGGGTTAAGCAAATATCCTTCGGCATCTCGTAATATCATTTTGTTAAATCCTTCAGCTGCGATATTTTTAGCTGTAATTCTTAACGTCGCGCTTAACCGGTGGGCTGGAGTGTCTTTTCAGGCGGCATCTTTCTCAAGCTTTTTTTCCATATATACGGATAACCGCCAAACGAAAATAGCGCCAAAATAAACTGGAGTACCGGTACTCACCAGAAGCACAAGATCCGATGTTGCGTCCTTTCCGGTATGAGCAACACCGTAAATGAACCCTACGACGATGGCAACGGCAAAAATAACAGGCAGAATCACTACGCCAGGGATCGAGAATATTTTGACCTTCAGGTGCTTCGCTTTATGAGATCAAAAAACACAATATATCGATCGACCGATCGCAATTAGGGTAACGATGGGCAGTGATAAGGCTGTAGTTAAAAAATTATATTGCTACATATCCACTGCCGCCTGTCATCTGGCTAAATTGAGAGGCGCGATCACGCGCCAAATCAATTTGAGCCACTTATTATGTGCACCGAAATTAGATAGGCACTACATTATTGGCACATGGGCCTTTCTGGCCTTGACCAACTTCAAACTCTACTTGCTGACCATCATTAAGCGTCGCATACTCGTCACCGCTTTTAATTTCTGAATGATGAACGAAGAGATCTTTTCCTCCATCTTCGGGCGTGATAAAACCATAGCCTTTAGCAGCATTGAACCACTTAACAGTACCTTTACTCATATTCAATTTCTCAATATTAATGGTGAATAAAAATTATAATCCCACATTCAAATTCACCTTTTCGAAGTGGAAATAGAACATTGTTACACAGCCATATAACGCCTGTTTAATTTGTTGAGGGGCGCTAACGCGCCGAGCCATACTGAATTTTTCGTTAAGTATGGCATTTAATGTTCCTTTTGGCACGTCACACATGGCTTACCAGCAACTGTAACTGGTTTTACAGGGTGCTTGGAACCACCTATGACTCCCTCGGGTCCTGAACAGGCTCTGGTCACCTGCCTCTATCATTAAATGTATGCATTGTGCTGGTGCTGGGTTTCAGCATGAGTGCCGAGTAAGAAATTCTCTATATGTACCTGTTGCAAGCGAGTCTTGTCGACCGCTAAGACAGATGACATCAAATTGATCGTGATACTCTGAATCAGGTCGGCTACGGTAGTGTTCAAAAATACACTCTTGTCTATTGATCGATTGGGGGGCCATATGTGCCAGGCTTTATTGCAATGCCGCGAATTGTGGGGCGAACAATTGGCAGAGCTTTTCGCATGCTTTCTCTCTCTATTTCTATAATCTTGAAACCCTCAGTAACTATTGCCCGTTCCGTTTCCCTGTTCAAGTGGCAATTCCCCATGAATGTTTTCCATATTGGGTTAATTCTATTTTGCCATCGCCTTCTCGAAGTACCGTCAGCAGCCGCAACATGTTCCAGAAATACGAGTCCGCCCCCCGGTCTCAATATGCGCGCGATTTCACGTAAACAGACTTTTAGATCTGTGACCGAGCAACAAACCAGTGATGTCACGACATAGTCGAATGACTCATCATCGGCTTCAATATGCTCAGCCGTTCCGTTGACCACACCAATATTTTCCAGATCATGACTACTTACTTTTTCCTTTAAAAGCTTACGCATATGTTTGTCAGGCTCAGTAAGTACGAGCCTGGTAACATTGTCAGAATAAAACTTAATGCTTGCCCCAGTACCAGCGCCAATTTCCAATACTTCACCGTCCACTTGC
>CAZJEJ010000033.1:0-18827 GCA_964544945.1 uncultured Gammaproteobacteria bacterium
ATTTTGTTTATTCATCGCAAGGTGTTCGAAGGCGCCCATGGCCTTGCCGTCACCCGGCCGATGGCGTTAATCATTGCCCTGCAAGCCTGCTTGCCGGTATTAAAGCTCGGGTTGGGAGGATACGAGGGCTGGGTTTCGGTGATTGTTTATCCGACCGGGTTTGCGCCGAAGCGTGTTGTTCGGGATGAATATGGCGTGGAGCATCAGGTGCAATCCAGTTTATCCGGTGAAGCCTGGCAACGTGGACCCGTGGTGTTAGCCTGGGATGAAACCGAACGCGCGGGTATTATCGATGGCCATAATCTGGTGATCCACGAGTTTGCGCATAAACTCGATATGCAAAATGGGGTCGCCAATGGCTTCCCGCCTTTGCATCCAGGGATGGATGCAACTGCCTGGACCGAGGTCTTCAGCGCCGGGTTCGAGGATTTAAAAGCCAGATGCAGTATCGGCGAAGACATCGACATCGATTGCTACGCGGCGAGCTCACCGGCCGAATTTTTTGCCGTGTCGAGTGAAGTTTTCTTTGAACGGCCCGATGTACTTCGGCATCACTATGCCGCGGTTTACGAACTACTGCGGCAGTATTATCAGCAGGACCCGTTGACGCGATTGCGTTAGCGTTAGCGAGGGGAAATGTCGGGGTGTGCAGGGCTGGGAGTACACCTGGTTTCTGGTTCTCGTAACCCGCCCGGGTCTTAGTGATTTGTCTCCTGACGTGGCAAGACGAGGCGGGCGCGTAAACCACCACCCTGGCGATTTATCAGGGTCAGTTCGCCACCATGCGCATGGGCGATGGTGAGTGCAACCGAGAGGCCCAGGCCGGTGCCTCCGTTACGGCTGCTGCGCGATTCATCGAGCTGGAAGAAGGGTGTGAACACCTCGGTCAATTTATCTTCAGGTATGCCCGGGCCATTGTCGTCTATGTTAATTTCGATGCTGGTCTTTTGCCCGGTTAAATGGACCTCGGCATTGCCACCGTATTTGAGGGCATTTTCGATAAGGTTATTCAGCGCACGGCGCAGTGCCACCGGACGGCAGGTGAAGGGCAGTTTTTCCGGTCCGTGGTATGTGGTCGAACCGCCCAGGTCTACATGATCATCCACCAGGCTTTGCAGCAGTGCAGGAATATCGGTGGGCCTTGCGGACTCGTCCGCGGCATCGTCCCGGGCAAAACCGAGCGTAGCAGACAGGATGGCTTCCATTTCGGCGAGCGTGGCGAGGGTCTTGTTACGCATGTCTTCGTCTTCAATGTACTCGGCACGCAGACGCAGGGTGGTGATGGGGGTGCGCAGGTCATGCGATACGGCGGCCAGCATCAGAGTACGATCCTTGAGGTGCTTTTGCATGCGGTCCTGCATGCGGTTGAAGGCGCGAATAGTATGACGCACCTCGCGCGGTCCGTCTTCTGCGAGCGGCGAGATTGCCTGGCCGAGACCAAGACGATCAGCCGCTTTCGCCAACTGCGCCATGGGGCGAGCCATGCGCTGGGACAGATACATTCCGCCCGCGATTAATGCGACCAGCAACAGGAGAAGCAGACCTAGCGTCTTGTTGGCCCAGGGGGGTGGGACGTCGCTGTTTTTAATCTGTATGTTCAGCCAACTGCCATCCCCGAGGCGAATGGAAAAATCTACTATTCCCCATTCGAGCATCTTCGAGCGAATTCGCTCCTGGTGCATAATACGCATATCGTCGTTATTACCATCGTGAACCATGCGGATGCGCACATTGATTTCACGCAAGGGCATGCCCAGATAATTTCGTAATTTACGCGTGAGAAAATTCTCCATACGGTGCATGGAGGGTCCCACCACCAGGGGAATTGCCGAGATGCTGGACTGGAAATTTTCCTTGTTGATGCGATCAATAATACGCTGGCGCTCTCGCGGCTCGGCATCTTCGACCAGGCGGACCAGGGTGCTGATGTTATTCAGCAGGCGAAACCGGCTTTGCTCTTCGAAGCTCGTGTTGCGCTCTTCCTGGAGCAGCATGGCGCTGCCTGCGATCAATAACAGTGTGATACCGAGCAGGATGGCCAGGGCGCGGCCGGCTAGCGAATCAGGCCAGAGTCGCATTATGGTGTGCCACTTTTGGGGCAAAAAGATAACCGCCACCATGAATGGTTTTGATCATTTGGGGGCTGCGCGGTTGGTCACCGAGCTTGCGGCGCAGGCGGCTGACCAGGGTATCGATGGCACGGTCAAAAGCGTGGCTATCGCGTCCGCGCGCCAGGTCCAGCAATTGATCTCGGCTCAGGGTCCGTCCGGGGTGGGTCACCAGGGCCATTAGCAGGGCGAATTCTGCGGTGCTTAAGGGTACCAAAACCTGCTGTGGGTCGATCAATTCCCGGCTCGCAGGGAACAGGGTCCAGCCTTCAAACACCAGCCGTTCCGGCAAGTTTTCTGTTGTCCGATGCCGAAACGAATGGGTGCGACGCAAAACTGCTTTAATACGCGCCACCAGTTCTCGCGGGTTGAAAGGTTTTGCCAGGTAATCGTCGGCGCCCATCTCCAGTCCAATGATACGGTCGGTTTCTTCGCCCATCGCGGTGATCATGATCACCGGGATATCAGATTCGGCACGTAGATTTCGGCACAGGGTCAGGCCGTCTTCGCCGGGCATCATCAAATCGAGAATGATGAGGTCGATGGCGGCATCGCGTAATACTTTTTTCATGCCTTTTCCATCCGGCGCGGTGCTGACACGGTAGCCGTGTTCGCCTAGAAAACGTTGCACCAATTCACGAATTTCGACGTGATCGTCAACCACAAGAATATGTGTCTGGGTTTCCATGAGCTTAGTGTACTTGAAGCAGGAAAGGATCGAAAAATTTAATTGTGACAGTTTGTGGCAAACCTCGCAGATGCCATCGAATGATGCAATTTCCAGTGTTTTTGACAATTCCTGGACACACGATAAGAGTCAAATAGCCTGCGTCTAAAGACAACTACTTTTACTTACACGAGGAACGAAGAAATGAACAAATTTACGAAAATTGGTGCTATTGCGATTACAACCACTGCACTTGGTCTGGTCTCTCTGTCTACGCTAGCGGGCTCGGGAGGGCACGGTAATGATGGTGGAAGCCAGGGTGGCCAGGGCGGCCAGCATGAGCAGATGATGGGGCAGGGTTCGGGTAACGGCATGGGCAGTCACATGGAGGGTGGCAAGGGCAGTCATATGGGTAAAGGTATGGGTGGTAAGATGAACCTTTCCGCCGGGGAAGTGAAAACCATGGTCGAGGCCAGATTGATCATGCGTGGTAATGACCGTTTGAAGGTTGGTAAGGTTAACCAGAAGGATGATCAGACCTATATAGTCGATATTGTTACCGTCGATGATTCACTGGTACGTCAAATCGAAGTAGATAAGAATAGTGGATTAAGGCACGGCATGAATCGTTTCGACAAGTAACCACTCACCATTCCAGGCACACAATTGCCCGCTACTATGGCGGGCAATTGATGTTATTCTGCTATCAGACTTAATACTCTTCCCCGAGTTTGTCTATACTTGAGAAGATTCCAGCCAGCGGGCCGAAAAGAGGTAATTCGTATTTGGAGCTTTTACTTAAGTTGATTATCCACGGATTATTTTGAATAGCGTTGTTGAAATTACCGTACCGGTATTCGGCATCGGGCTACTCGGTTACCTGGCCACTCGACTGGGCTGGTTTTCCGAGCAGGCAGGAGAGGGACTGGCGCGGTTTGTTTTCGATTTTGCCATCCCGGCGCTACTGCTGCGCACCTTTGCGAATGCAGATTTACCCGACGATATGCCCCTCGATCTGATTGGCAGTTATTATTTGCCGATTGCAGGTTTTTACCTGTTGGGTATGTTGGTCGCGCGTCGAATTTTCGGCCGCCCGCTCGATGGGCAGGTGATTACCGGCTTTTCATTTTCATACGGCAACGCGGTGTTGCTCGGTTTGCCCCTGGTATTGTTAATCCTGGGTGACGAGGGTTCGTTACCGTATTTTATATTGTTATCAATGCATGCCCTGTTGTTGTTAACGGTGACCACCGTGTTACTGGAATACCACAACCATCGCGATACGAGTCCACTCAATATGATTGGCAAGGTATTCCTCAGTTTGCTCAAAAACCCGATTCTGCTCGGCATTGTTGGTGGTATCACCCTAAACCGGCTCGGTCTGTCTCTGACCGGTGCACTGGATACCACGGCGAGCTACCTGCAAAACGCGGTTGCTGCCTGCTCGCTGTTCGCACTCGGCGCCTCGATGACGAAGTATCGTATTGCGGGTCAGCTCAGGCAGTCGCTCACTGTGGTGCTGGCAAAAAATATCGCATTCCCGGTCAGTGTCTATTTCACCAGCACTCTGGTGTTTGTATTGTCGGCTCACTGGACATTTATCGCGGTGTTGATGGCGGCGCAACCTACCGGGGTGAATGCTTATTTATTCGCCGAGCGATACAAAACCGCACGGGCACTCGCCACCACAACGGTATTTTTATCCACGGTGTTTTCGTTACTGACCATCCCTGTGCTACTGTATCTTTACCAGTCGGGCGCATTCTAGCGGGGCTGATGCATCTGTAAAAAAAACTGTTAAATAGGCCAGCTCAATACTGTGTATTAATAGTTACCATCCGGTGCCTTGACAGCTTGTCAATCTCAGGGTGCGCCGATATCATACTTCTCCAATTATCCCCTTAATGAAACCTGACGAGGTTCGCTATGAAAGTTTGTGTGCTAGGAGCAGCTGGTGGAATCGGGCAACCGCTTTCACTGTTATTAAAATTGCAGTTACCCGCAGGTAGCCAGTTATCACTTTACGATGTTGCGCCGTTTACCCCGGGCGTGGCGGTTGATCTGAGCCACATCCCGACCGATGTATCGGTGAGCGGTTTTGTCGGTGATGATGTCGAGGCCGCCATGGCCGACGCCGATATCGTAGTGATTCCCGCCGGTGTACCGCGCAAGCCCGGCATGACCCGCGACGATCTATTCAACATGAACGCAGGCATCGTTAAAAAGCTGGTAGGCGCTGGCGCTAAAGCCTGCCCCAATGCCTGCTTTGCAATTGTTACCAACCCGGTTAATTCGACGGTGCCAATCGCCGCCGAGGTATTGAAGGCGGCCGGTGTATACGACAAACGCAAGTTGTTTGGCGTGACTACGCTAGATGTGATTCGCTCAAAAACCTTTGTCGCCGAATTGAAAGGCAAGAGTTGCGACGATGTTGACGTCAATGTTATTGGTGGCCACAGTGGCGTGACTATTCTCCCCCTGTTATCGAGTATTCCAGGCATAGAATTGAGCCAGGATGAAATCGAAAGCCTGACACCTCGTATCCAGGAAGCGGGTACCGAAGTGGTCGAAGCCAAGGTCGGTGCCGGTTCGGCGACCCTGTCTATGGCACAGGCGGCAACGCGTTTTACCCTGTCGCTGGTCGCGGCCATGAACGGTGAATCGGTCGTAGAGTGCTGTTACGTACAAACCGGAGAAGATACCAGCAGTTTTCATGCCCAGCCGGTGAAACTCGGCAAAGAGGGTGTTGACTCGATTCCGGCGCTACCGGCACTGAGCGACTACGAGCAAAAGCTTCTCGAGGAAATGCGTGAAACCCTCGAAGGTAATATCAGCAAAGGTCTAGAGTTCGCAAGTTCTTAGACTGTTCGATACAGCGCAGTCCAGTACTGGGCTGCGCAGCTTATTCTAGTTCTGCTTCATGTTAGCCAATCCTCGTAAGCCATCCCGAAAGGAACTATAATTTAAAACTGCTGCCCCAATTCCTCAGCCAGGCAGTAATTAACGGAGCTGATATATGCAGGGTTCTGAATTCAATATCGAAACCATCGAAACACTCGATTCCGATGGGCATCTCCAACGACCGTTGCCTGGCGCTCTTCGCGAGCGCGACCCACTCATCAAGCTTTATCAAATCATGGTTTTGACCCGTGTGTTTGACCGCGAAGCGATTAACCTGCAACGTACTGGGGCGATGGGTACTTATCCTTCTAACGAGGGGCAGGAGGCGATAGGCACGGGCATCGGCTTCGCGATGCGAGAGGATGATGTGTTTGTGCCCTATTACCGCGATGTCGCAACCCAAATCCAGCGCGGCGTACTCATTGAAGAAATACTGGTCTATTGGGGAGGCGACGAGCGTGGCCAAAACTACCAGCATCAATCGCAGGATTTTCCAGTGTGTATTCCGATAGCGACCCAGTCGTGCCATGCGGTCGGCATCGCTTACGCGATCAAGTATCGAGGGCAGGAACGCGCTGTAGTCACCACCTGCGGCGATGGTGCAACATCAAAAGGCGATTTCTACGAATCGATCAACGTTGCAGGCGCGATGGGCCTCCCAGTAGTATTTGTGGTGAATAATAACCAATGGGCCATTTCAGTACCGCTCGCCAAACAAACCGCCGCACAGACCATTGCCCAAAAAGCTTTTGCGGCTGGCATCAAAGGTATCCGGGTGGATGGAAATGATCCGATAGCCATGGTCGAAGTGATGAACGAGGCACTCGATCGTGCTCGTCGCGACTGCCAGCCAACCCTGGTCGAAGCCCTGAGTTATCGACTGTGTGATCACACCACGGCCGATGACGCGTCGCGCTACCGCGATCAGCAGGAATACGATGATGCACGCGCGCTCGAACCGTTGATTCGCTTTAAGCTTCTGCTGCAAAACGAGTATCAGTGGAGCGATGCAGACGACAGGGCACTTTACCATGACAGCGATCAGCAGGTAAAAAAGGCGATCGAGGTGTATAGGGCCACCACTGACCAGCCCACGGGAGAGTTTTTCGACTATATGTTTGCAAAACCGACAACCGCGCTGGAACGACAGAAAAAAGCCTGGCTCGATGAGGCGAAGCACTATGCCTGAGTTGGCTTTACTGGAGGCGGTGAACCAGGCTTTCAGGCATGAGATGCGAGCGGATGAAGATGTTGTGCTGCTTGGCGAAGACGTGGGAGTCAATGGCGGCGTGTTTCGAGCCACCGATGGATTGATCGAAGAATTTGGCAGTGATCGGGTTGTCGATACGCCACTGGCCGAATCGGTCATCGTTGGCATGAGTATCGGCATGGCAGCGCAGGGTTTAAAGCCCGTGGTCGAGCTCCAGTTTATGGGGTTCATTTATCCGGCAGTCGACCAGATTATCAACCATGCGGCGCGCATGCGAAATCGTACGCGTGGGCGACTGAGTTGTCCGATGGTGATCCGCGCACCCTATGGAGGCGGTATCCATGCGCCCGAACATCACTCCGAGAGTACCGAAGCGATGTTTGCCCATATGCCCGGCGTGCGTGTGGTGATTCCATCTTCGCCCGCGCGGGCCTACGGGTTATTACTTGCAGCGATGCGTGATCCAGACCCGGTAGTGTTTCTCGAACCCAAGCGGGTGTATCGTCTGGGTAAACAGGAAATCAAGGATAATGGCGAAGCCTTACCACTCGATAGTTGCTTTATATTACGTGATGGAGTCGATGTTACGTTGGTGAGTTGGGGTGCCTCGATCAAGGAAACCCTGGAGGCTGCCAATAAACTC
This sequence comes from uncultured Gammaproteobacteria bacterium, assembly GCA_964544945.1. GTDB lineage: Bacteria > Pseudomonadota > Gammaproteobacteria. The sequence continues at coordinate 7,530 of CAZJEJ010000033.1, forward strand.
GCGCAACAGGGAATCGATGCCGAAGTGATCGATGTCGCGACCATTTCACCGCTAGATATCGATACTATTCTTGGCTCGGTATCGCGTACCGGGCGTTGTGTAATCGTCCACGAAGCGGCGCGAAGTTTTGGCGTGGGGGCAGAAATTGCCGCACAGCTCGCTGATGAGGGTATCAGCTCGCTACTCGCTCCGGTGATCCGCGTTACCGGGTTCGATACCGTGATGCCGCTTTATCGCTACGAACAAGATTATCTGCCAGGTGTGGATCGAATCGTATACGCAGTCAAAAAAAGTATGGAGTACCGATGAAGATTTTCAACTTACCGGACCTCGGCGAAGGTTTGCCCGATGCGGAAATAGTCGAATGGTACGTGAAATCGGGCGACGAAATCGAACAGGGGGAACCACTGGTGGCGATGGAAACGGCCAAGGCTATTATCGATATCCCCTCGCCACAGTCGGGTCGCGTGAATCGCCTCTACGGCAAGGTAAGTGACGTGATTGAAACCGGCAAACCGCTGGTCGCATTCGGCGAAGGCGAGGTTGTCGATTCGGGTACCGTGGTGGGCGAAATGGAATCGACCGAAGACGTGATTCCAGAACAGGCAGTCGGCCTGTATCACAGTTCAAGCAGTGTCAAAGCCACACCTGCGGTGCGTGCGCTGGCCAATCGAATGGAAGTCGAATTGTCGATGGTGACACCGAGTGGTCACGATGGTTTGATCGTGTCCGACGATGTACGGCGTGTGGCGCGCATTCTGGCCGAACATGGAAAAATGGAAGCCTTGCGTGGTGTCCGACGGGCGATGGCGCGAAACATGGCGCAGGCGCATGCCGAGGTGGCCCCGGCCTCCATTGTCGATGATGCCGATATTACCCATCTGCAATCCCGGGCCGATATTACCCCGACCCTGATTCGCGCATTGGTCGCGGGTTGCAAGGCGGAACCCTCACTCAACGCCTGGTACGATAGCCATGCCAATGGCCGACGCGTGCTGGAACGAATCCACCTCGGGCTAGCGGTCGATGCACCGCAAGGGTTGTTTGTCGCGGTGATGGAGGATATCCAGGAGGATGATCAGGAAGGCATTGTCGAAAGACTGGTGGTGTTGAAGGAAAAAATTAAAAAGCGTTCATTAAAACCGTCTGAATTGCGTGGTAATAGTATTACCCTGTCTAATTACGGTGCGATCGGCGGGCGCTACGCCGCGCCGATGGTATTACCGCCCACGGTGGCAATACTCGGTGCAGGCGAATCACGCGACGAAGTGGTCGCACGCGATGGGCAGGCCGTGATTCGTCATATGTTACCGCTGGCGCTCACCTTCGATCATCGCGCCGTCACCGGCGGTGAAGCGGCACGCTTTCTCAAGGCCGTAATCGAAGAATTACAGCAGTAGCAGCCATGCGCCTAAAGATCTTTCACCAGGCGTAATGCGTCATAAATAGCCGCGTGGATATTGCGTGACGATACCGCGTCGCCAATTCGGAACAATTGAAACTTGCCGTCGGGATTGCTGGTGACTGTTTGTTTGGCGCCCTGGATTAAAGCCTCGTGATCGACTTCACCCAGGTTGCTCGACATTGGCTTGAGTTGATAGTACACGTCGTCGACCGGAATGGTCCCGTGTTCGACGATTAACTGATCGACCACGCGTTCGGATTGAATATTTCCATAATCGCTGCCAAGTATGACCTTGATGCGGTCTCCCTGCTGCTCAGCGCGGATAGCACGATGGCACAGGGTAAAGCGAATGTCGTGCGGCAGAATCGAACGCATATAGGGGGTAAAATTAGTGCCCCCTATGTCGGGTGAAATCTGACGTTCGGGGCTAACGTATTCCAGTTTTGCACCGCTTTTGGCAATGATTTCAGCCGCCTGCATACCGGGGTGATCGGCGCCATCATCAAAAAGCATCACCTCACCCACAGGGGTTACCTCGCCACTGATGATTTCCCAGCTCGAAATGCTGAGTTCGTTACCGGATTGCAGAATGTCCGTATCGGGCAGGCCGCCAGTCGCGATGATGACAACGTCGGGATTTTCGGCGAGCACTTCATCGGCTTCGGCATAGGTATTGAATCGAAATTTAACGCCCGCCGCTTCGCACTGCGCAACCCGCCAGTCGATGATACCGATCAGTTCGCGCCGACCCTGGCTTTGCGCAAGTAACTGTACCTGTCCACCCGGTTTGGGCGTGGCTTCGAAAATAATCACCTGGTGGCCGCGTTGGGCGCCAATGCGGGCGGCTTCGAGGCCGGCGGGTCCGGCGCCGACGATCACCAGTTTCCGGCTACGTTCGGCCTTGTTTTCGATTTTATGCGGCATTGTCGCTTCACGTCCGGATGCCGGGTTATGGATACACAGCGCTTCACCCGCCAGGTAAATGCGGTCGAGACAGTAGGTGGCGCCGACGCAGGGACGAATATCCTGTTCACGACCCTCGATTAATTTTTCTACGATAAGAGGGTCTGCGATATGCGCGCGCGTCATTCCTACCATGTCGAGTTTGCCGCTCGCTATCGCGTGACGGGCGGTTGCGATATCGGCGATTTTCGCTGCATGGAATACGGGAAATTTAACCGCCGCTTTTATTTCTCCAGCGAAGTCGAGGTGAGGTGACGCCGCCATACCCTGGACTGGAATAACATTGGTAAGAGCTGCATCGGTATCGATATGTCCTCGAATAATATTGAGGAAATCGACCTGGCCGGTTTTTATCATACGATGGGCGATTTCGATGCCTTCTTCGCGGGTAATGCCATTTTCTAATTGCTCATCGGCGACCATGCGCAGGCCGACGATGAATTCACTACCCACTCGCTTGCGGATTGCATCTAGCACCCGGTGGATAAAGCGTAGGCGATTGTCGAGCGAACCACCCCATTCGTCATCGCGGTGATTGGTAAGGGGTGACCAGAATTGATCGATCAGGTGGCCGTAACACTCTAATTCGATGCCATCGAGCCCGGAGGCCTGCATGCGTTCGGTGGCATCGGCGTAGTCTATGACGATGCGTTCGATATCCCAGTCTTCGATTGTTTTGGGGAAGGCGCGGTGTGCGGGCTCGCGTATTCCTGAGGGCGATACGGTTGGCAGCCAGTCAGAGTGATTCCAGTGCGCGCGACGCCCCAGGTGCGTGAGCTGGATCATGATTTTGCAGTCGTGCTGGTGGCAGCTATCGGCGAGTTCTCGCATCCAGGGTACCACTTCATCCCTGTAAACCAGTATGTTGCCAAATGCAGGGGGGCTGTCCCGGGATACGAGTGCTGAACCTGCAGTCATAGTCATTGCCACACCCGCTTGTGCGCGTGCTTCGTGGTATAGCCGGTAGCGCCGTTTGGGCATGCCATCTTCGGTATAGGCCGGCTCGTGCGAAGTGATCATGAGTCGGTTACGCAGCTTGAGATGCTTTAATTGAAACGGTTGTAGTAGAGGGTCACTACGCGCCATGATGCCACCAGGAAATTGGATTAACTAACGATGGATACTATCAGTTGGCAAGCCAGAAAGGCAATGCGATCGGCCCTGTTGCGGGCCTGAAATTATCAACCGCTTTCCTGGAGTCTTGGATTATGTCCTGCCCGGATACGGGTAAGGCCGATACCGCAGAGAATCGTTGCGAGCGCCAAAATACTTTGCCACTCCACCGGTTCAGACAGGATTATCACACCGGTGAAAAAGGCGACGACCGGAATCAAATAATTAATCGTCGATAGAAAGGTAGGCCCGGCCCGCTCGATCACCGAAAACAGGATGATGGTTGCTATGCCGGTTGGGCCGATTCCCAGCCAGATCAGTGAATTGATCGATTTCAAGCTCATGCCCGAGGTATCGTAGGGTGCGAGAAAATACCAGATCGGCAGCATCGTGATACTGGCCGCAATCATGACACAGGTACTACCCACCAATGGACCAAAACTGGGTAAGCGCCGCACCAGGATGGTATTGACCGCATAACTGGCGGCAGCGATAAAAATTGCGATGCCGCTGAACATCGCGCGACCTCCCCCTTCAAATACCGGCCCCAGTAAGATCGTGACGCCGGTGATACCCATCGCGAAGCCGATAATTTTATAGCGCGTCAAATTCTCACCCTGGACGAAATAATGCGCGAGCAACATGGTGATCAACGGCATGATTGCCATAATCATTCCAGCGATCCCGGAGCTCACTGTCTGCTGACCCCAGGAAATCAGAAAAAACGGGAGCAGGTTGCCCAGGAAACCCATGAGTAAAAAAGCAAGCCAGGCCTTTACCGTCACTGGAATTCGTTGACCCCGCACTAGCACGGCGCCCAATAGTACAATAGCTGCGAGCACGACCCGGAAAAAAACCAGCGATAGCGGGTCGATGGTTTCAACCGAGACCGCGGTGAACATAAACGAAGTGCCCCAGAGTAGCACCAGGCTCATCAATAACGACCAGTTGATCAGAGACGTTTTAAAACCCATTCGTTATTGTTGCAACTCGGTCAAATTACGATACAACTCCAGTGCTTCGGGGTTAGCCAGCGAATGAATATTTTTTACCGGCCGATCGTGCACCACTTCACGTACTGCGAGTTCGACGATCTTGCCGGATTTGGTGCGTGGAATTTCAGTGACCTGGATGACTTTGGCAGGTACGTGCCGTGGCGTGCATTTTCCACGAACAGTATTTTTAATTTTTTCGATTAATCCGTCGTCAAGTTGGCTATCGGGTTTCAACATCACGAAAAGCACAATGCGTACATCCGTGTCCCATTCCTGTCCAATCACGATACTCTCGACCACTTCGTCCAGCTGTTCCACGTGACGGTAGATTTCCGCGGTGCCGATGCGCACCCCGCCGGGGTTGAGTGTCGCGTCGGAACGACCATAGATGACGATACCACCGTGGTCGGTGAGCATCACGTAGTCGCCGTGATGCCAGACGTTTGCAAATTTGGTGAAGTAGGCGTTATGGTATTTTTCACCACTGTCGTCGGCCCAGAAATAGACCGGCTGGCTGGGAAAGGTTTGCGTACACACCAGCTCGCCTTTCTGATTACTCAGCGAGCGCCCATTTTCATCGAATATATCGACCGCCATACCGAGCCCCCGGCACTGGCTCTCGCCGCGATAGACCGGCAGGAGAGGGCAACCGAGCATGAAACAGGAGACAATATCGGTACCGCCGGAAATGGACGAGAGGCAAACGTCCTGCTTGATCGAGTCATAAACATAGTCGAAACTTTCCGGGGCGAGCACCGATCCGGTCGAACAGATCGTGCGTAACGCCGACAAATCGTATCGACTACCGGGGTTCAATTCGTTTTTCTTTAACGCATCGAGGTACTTGGCCGAGGTGCCAAACAGGGTGATATCTACCGCCTCGGCGTAGTCCCACAGTACATAGCCATTCGGGTAAAACGGTGAGCCATCGTACAATACCAGCGACGCCCTGCTGGCTAGCGCACTGACTAGCCAGTTCCACATCATCCAGCCGCAGGTGGTGAAGTAAAACACGCGATCACCGGGTCGGATATCGCAATGCAACATCTGCTCTTTTAAATGCTGCAATAACACGCCACCGACCTTGTGCGTGATACATTTGGGTTTTCCGGTGGTGCCCGAACTATAGAGCACGTAAAGTGGGTCGTTAAAATTACGGGGTACGAAATCGATACCACCGATCGGCCTGGAAATAATTTGAGCCCAGTCGGAGGCAGTCGATAGTGGCTCAAACTCTGCCAGGTTGACCTGCACGACCTTTCTGACGCTGGGCAATTGAGCGCAAATGTTGTTCAGTTTGTCGGAGAGATCTATTTTTTTACCGTTATAAAAGTACCCATCGACGCTGAAAAGAAATTTTGGCTCGGTTTGGCCGAATCGATCGACCACGCTTTCTTCGCCGAAGTCAGGCGAGGTGGAAGTCCACACGGCCCCGAGACTGGTGGCAGCGAGCATGGCTACCACGGTTTCTGGCATATTCGGCATATAGGCTGCCACCCGGTCGCCCGGTTCGAGACCGTTTTGGCGCAACCAGTCGGCGACGCTCGCCACCTGTTCGTAAAGCTCGCGCCAGGTTAAGGTCTTATCGACCTGATCCTCGGCGCGAAAGTAAATTGCTATTTCGTTGCTTTTCCTGCGTAACAGGTTTTCCGCAAAATTGAGTGTCGCGTCCGGAAACCATCGGGCCTTTTCGATATCGTCACCATCGATCAGAATACGCTCGCCCTTATCGCCGATAACGCCGCAAAAGTCCCAGAGTGTCGACCAGAAATTTTCTTTTTCATCGATCGACCAGCGGTACAAATCATCGTATTGACCGATTGAGCGATCAAAGTCATGGTTAACCCTGTCGATGAATTGCGTCATCTGAGCCTGATCGATTTGATCCTGGCTGGGGGACCATTGAGGTGAAGCCTGATTCATAGCGAATACTACTTGCCTTTCCACACCGGCTCGCGTTTCTCGGCAAAGGCCTTGAAACCTTCCAGTCCATCTTCACTGCCGTAGAGAATATCGACTGTGGCAAACTGGCGTTTGGTGATGCGGTTCAGTGCATCCTGAAATTTCATCCCCTCGGTTTCACGCGCGACTTCCTTGATCGATGCAAAAACCAGTGGCGGTCCTGACTCGAGCTGTTCGGCAAGTTCCCATACGCGAGCCATCAGTTTATCCGCGGGCAGGACCTCGTTCACCAATCCCCAGCGATGGGCTTCCTGCACATCCATCCAGCGCCCGGTGTAAAGCATTTCCATCGCGATATGGTAAGGAATCCGCCCTGGTAATTTCAAAGTCGCAGCGTCGGCCAGGGTGCCGGCCTTTATCTCGGGTAAGGCGAAACTCGAATGATCCGAGGCATAAATCAAGTCGGTAGACAGCGCCAGTTCGAAACCACCACCGACAGCCATGCCATTCACCGCGGCGATGACAGGCTTGTTCAAGCCGCGTAATTCCTGAAGGCCCGCGAAACCGCCGACACCATAATCGGCGTCAACCGCGTCACCATCCGCCGCTGCCTTGAGGTCCCATCCGGCGGAAAAGAATTTGTCCCCGGCAGTACTGATAATCGCGACCCGCAGATCCGGATTATCGCGGAACTCTTTAAAGGCTTCACCCATCAGGCGACTGGTTGCCAGGTCGATTGCATTGGCCTTGGGTCGGTCGAGTATGACCTCTAGTATGCCGCCGACGCGTTTCGTTTTTACCACTTCAGACATGATTCATTTCTCCTGTAAAACAATCAGTGCATCGGCAGCGAAAACGCCATTGCCTTCTGCGCATAATAATAACGGATTGACATCGAGTTCGAGTAGATGATCCGACGCACTCATCGCATATTGTTGTATCGCCAGGATCGCGTCAACCGCGGCTTTAATATCTGCCTTTGGTTTACCACGATAGCCTGCGAACAACGGTGCCGATTTCAGCTCGGCAAGCAGGTTTTCTATCTGGTAGCGAGTTGCCGGCATCACCAGGGTGCGACTGTCTTGCATGATCTCTACCAGGATGCCGCCACTGCCGATGGTCATTACCAGGCCGAATTGAGCGTCATGCGTGATACCGACTATGAGTTCGGCAATGACGTCTTCGACCATCGACTCAAGGTAAAGCCGATCGCTCAACTCGAATAGCTGGTTTGCCGCCTTCGTCACTGCATCAGCTGTTTTCAAATTCAAACGCACCGCATCTGCTTCGGTTTTGTGTGCTATCCCAAGCGCCTTTAGTACCAGTGGATACCCTGTTTTATCTGCGTTTTCAACCGCATGTTGAACCGAGGTGACGAGATGTCCCGATGGAATCGGTACTTCAAAGGCGGCAAGCTTTTGCTTGGCGATGGCTTCGTTGAGTGTTATTTTTTCAGCATGGATCGCCGTTGGCTCTAACACGGGTTCTGCGGGTTCGTGTTGCCAGGCCTGACCAATGTCCGCTGCAATTTCGGCAGCCTTCAAAGCCTCTTCAAAACCGTACAGGCTGACGATGCCGCGCTCGATAAATGCCTCGGTGTAACTCTCGGAAATGTTTTCCGACATCGAAATGGCAAGCGCACCTTTTGCCTTGTTGGTCTTGAGCGCCGTTTCGAACGCATCGACCGCGACCATCCACTCCGCGTCGTCGCAGCGTTCGCTGTGCGGGAAGTCGAGAGCGAGAAAATTTATATCGAAGCCATTGCCAACCATCGCACAATAAGCCTCGGTCATGACTTTGCGGTTGCCCCAGCAATAGGTATGGTAATCGAGCGGGTTTGAAACCGCGACCAACGGACCGAGGGCGTCCTGCACCGGTTTTTTCTGCGCCTCGTCGAGTGGGGGGAAATATACTTTTTTACCGACCGCAGTGTCGGCCATGATACTCGCTTCGCCGCCGGAGCAACTCATCGATGAAATTCGATATCCGTTCAGGGGCCCGTGGACGTGTAACAGTTTGAGTGATTCGAGAAATACCGGTATCGAATTCGCCTGACCGAAACCACAACGTTTCAAAAATGCGCTCGCAGCCGCTTGCGAGCCTGCCAGTGACGCGGTATGCGATAGCGTCGTCGCCTGCGCCTGTTCGCTCTCGCCGACTTTGAAGACAACCACGGGCTTGCCCAGTGTCCGGGCTCTTTGCGCCAGTGTCTCCATCGCCGCGATCGAATCGAAGCCCTCAATATACAGCCCCAGCGCGCTCACACGCGAGTCGTCGAGAATATTCAGGGCGAGGTCCGACATACCGACCTGCGCCTGATTACCCACGGTCAGTACATACGCGAGTGGCAGGCCACGGCGTTGCATGGTGAAATTGACCGCGATATTGGAGGATTGAGTAATGATTGCCACGCCCCTTTGACCATCGGGTAGACGTCGGCCACCCTGCTGGTCAGGCCACAGTAGCGCGCCATCGGCATAGTTGATCAGGCCGTAACAATTCGGCCCGACGATGGGCAATTCAGCAGCAGCCTCGATCAGGTCGGACTGTAATTGGCCACCTGTTTCGTCGGACTCGAGAAATCCAGCAGCGAAGCATACGGCGCCGCCCGCGCCCATAGCACTGAGCGATCTGACTACCTCGACGGTCAAGTGACGATTGACGCCGATAAAAGCGGCGTCGGGAACGCCGGGTAGTTCATCTAACGAGGCGTATGCGGGGATCCCTCGAACTTCAGATTTACTCGGATGTACCGGCCAGATTTCGCCTTCGTAGCCCATCAGCTGGCATTGCTCGATTACGCGGCTAGCTTGCAGCCCGCCAATCACAGCAATTGATTTAGGCCGTAGCAGTCGTTCCAGGTTCATTTTTAGGCGCGGATGCCTACCCACCGAGCGGACGCAGCAATTCGCGCGAAATAATATGTCGCTGAATTTCAGAAGTGCCATCCCAGATACGCTCGACGCGCGCGTCACGCCAGAATCGCTCCAGTGGTAATTCATCCATCAGCCCCATGCCGCCGAAGATTTGAATCGCTTCATCGGTTACCCGTGCCAACATCTCGGTCGCATAGAGTTTGGCGCTGGCAATTTCGCGGTTGGCATCGAGACCCTCGTCGAGACGCCATGCCGCCGACAGGGTGAGCCAGTCGGCGGCATCGATTTCGGTAATCATGTCGGCGAGTTTGAAAGACACACCCTGAAATTTTCCGATTTGCTGGCCGAACTGTTTGCGTTCGGTGGTGTAGGGCAGGGCGTATTCGAATGCGCGTCGCGCGCGGCCGACACTGGTGGCGGCGACGGTTAGGCGCGTGGCATAAAGCCACTCGTTGGCCATTTCAAATCCGCGGTGTAGCTCGCCCAGGATTTGTGATTCGGGTAGTCGACAGTTGTCGAAATTGAGAATGCAGTTCTTGTAACCGCGATGGCTCACCGAGTTGTATCCAGGACGAATTTCAAACCCCGCTGTACCGCGATCGACCAGAAAGCAGGTGATTTTCTTTTTCATGCCGCGCGGGGTTTCTTCCTCGCCGGTCGCGATAAAAACGATGATGAAATCGGCGATATCGGCGTGGCTGATGAAGTGTTTGCTGCCGTTTACCACCCAGTCGCCGCCGTCGAGCCTGGCGTTGCATTTCATCCCGCGTACATCGGAGCCAGCCTCGGGTTCGGTCATCGCCAGTGCGTCGAATTTTTCGCCCCTGGTTGCCGGAAACAGGTACTTTTCCTTCTGTTCATCGTTGCAGGCCTGCAAAATTCCGGAAGGCCGGCCAAAGAAAACCGCCAGCGCGTTCGAGGCGCGGCCCAATTCGCGTTCGAGCAGCGAAAAGTCCAGGTGGCCGAGGCCACCACCGCCGAATTCTTCGGCGATATTCGCGGCAAAATATCCCGCTTCGAGGCACTTGTCGCGGATTTCGTGACCGAGTTCTAAGGGTACCTCACCGGTTCTTTCGATTTCAGCTTCGTGGGGATAAATTTCTTTCTCGACAAACTCACGAACCGTATCAACGATCATTTCCTGCTCAAAACTTAGACCAAAATGCATAATAGTTCTCTAGGATGCTTCAATTACTCGTCATTGGCCGCTTGTAGGAGTCGCTGCTCGTACTTAGCCAGGGTTTTGCCAGCGCCCCAGTTGGTACCCTTAAGCGCCTGCAAGATTGCAATCAGGTTGTCATCGCGGATGGTTTCCAGATCGCGCGGTGACAGACCCTTAGCCTGGGTCTCGCATTGATCTCCGACTTCATTAATAAAATCATCGGTTAATTCTGGTACATCCATCAGCTTGGTCCATGGCCATTTAAGACAGGGGCCGAACATCGCCAGCATGGCTCGCATGCCGCCTTCCCCGCCTGCCAGGTGAAAGGTTTGCATGGTACCCATTTGCGCCCACCTGAGTCCGGGGCCATAGGCGATCGCTGCGTCAATTTCCTCAGTGGTAGCGACCTTGTCATGCAGCAGCCATAATGCCTCTCGCCACAACGCTTCCTGCAAACGGTCGGCGATAAAACCCTCGATTTCCACCCGACAATGTAGCGGGTGCATTCCTATTTCTGCGTAAAAGGTCTTCGCCCACTCGATGCATTTCGAATCGGTCTTTTCCCCGCCAACCAGTTCCACCAAAGGTAACATATAAACCGGGTTGAAAGGATGGGCGACCATGAGTCGCCCAGGATAAAGCATATCTCGTTGCAGCTCGGTTGGCATGATGCCGGAGGTGGATGAGGCGATAATGGCATCGGTTGTCGCCGTGGTTTCGATTTCCGCATAGACTGCGCGTTTGATATCCAGTCTTTCTGGAACCGACTCGATAATCAACTGGGTGTCGCGAGCGGCTGCGGCCGCGGTATCGTACCAGCGAACAGATCCCTTTCTCGGACCGGGAGTGGTGGTAAGTTTCGTCAAGGCCCGGTTGGCGTTT
>CAZJEJ010000033.1:18927-20900 GCA_964544945.1 uncultured Gammaproteobacteria bacterium
CCCATATTGGTGACGATGGTCGCGGCTTTTTCAACGAGTTGCGCGTTGGTGGCGAGCTTGCCTTTTTCCAGCCAAAGGTTGTCTTCGAGGCCGACGCGTACATTGCCGCCTGCCAGTACCGCGGCCGCGGTATAGGGCATTTCGTTGCGGCCGATCGAAAACGCCGAAAAAGTCCAGTTGTCTGGTGTATTGTTGACCATCGCCAGGAAGGTGTTCAAATCGTCCGGTGCGCCCCAGGGGATGCCCATACACATTTGGATCATCACCGGGTCCTGGATAATACCTTCGTCGACCAGTTGTTTGGCGAACCACAGGTGACCGGTTTCGAATACTTCAATTTCTGGGCGTACGCCGAGGTCGGTCATCATTTGCCCCATCGCGCGTAACATGCCCGGAGTGTTGGTCATCACGTAGTCGGCTTCGGCGAAGTTCATCGTACCGCAATCGAGTGTGCAGATTTCCGGCAGACATTCGGCCACATGCGCCACACGTTCGCTCGCGCCACCCATATCGGTGCCGGCCGCGTTAAGCGGTAAAGGAGATTCCGGGTCGCCGAACACCAGATCGCCGCCCATACCAGCGGTAAGGTTAATCACGACATCGGTATCCGAATCCCGGATGCGGTCCACCACTTCGCGGAACAGGTCGGTGCGGCGGTTGGGTACGCCTGTCTCGGGGTCACGTACGTGGCAATGGACTACGGCGGCTCCCGCTTTGGCCGCGTCGATAGCGCTCGTGGCTATTTGTTCGGGCGAGCGCGGTACATGCGGTGAGCGATCCTGCGAGCTACCCGAACCGGTCACAGCACAGGTGATAAACGGGTTTAAATTGGGTGTTAAGGGCATCGTGATTCTCCTCTGGAACCGCGTAATCATGTCACGGAATTTTCGGGTATGCTTGCACATTTACGCAATAAATTTAATAATTTACGAAATGACTATCTTTGCCGCTAGTGATGAATCACTGAATGTCACACTGCTGGTGATACCGGAGTCGTCGATGATGACGCTTGCGTCAGCACTCGACACCATGCGTGCTGCCAATCGCATTGCCAGTCGTGATCTGTTCCACTGGAAGATTGTTACCCTGGATGGCGGATCGGCTGATTTGACCTGCGGTATACCAGTAGCTGCCGATAGTAAACTCGATGATCGCGATAGCGGTGATGCCCTGTTTGTGATCGCAGGGTTTAATCACAAAAAACACGTCGGTAAATCCGAGTTGAAATTGATCAAGCAGGTGAGTCGTCGCTTCGATACGGTCGGCGGGATCGAGGCCGGTAGCTGGCTACTCGCCCGTTGTGGATTGCTCGATCACAAATACGCGACTACGCACTGGGAAGACCTGGAAGAATTTTCGACGCAGTTCCCACGCGTGCACCTGAAGGCCGACCGCTTCGTGATCGACGGTTCGGTGTTTACCACGGGCGGTGCGTCTCCTACCTTCGATTTGATGCTTCATCTTATCCGGATACGCTATGGCTACCCGCTCGCACTCGAAGTATCGAGTGTGTTTATCTACGACAGTTCGCACAGCGCTACCGATACCCAACCGCTGGTATCGCTTGGCTCCCTGGAACATCGCGAACCTCGCGTGGCCGCTGCAATACACCTGATGGAACAGCATATCGATGAGACCATTATGGTGGTTGAAATTGCCGCGCAAGTAAAAGTATCGGTGCGTATGCTCGAATACCTGTTTGCACAAACCCTGGGTGTCCCACCCGGCGCCTATTATCGAAGAATGCGTTTGCAAACAGCGCGCCGCCTGGTAGTCGATACACGTTTGCAGTTACAGGAAATTGCGATTCGCACCGGGTTTAATTCGTTGCCGGCGTTTTCAAGATTGTTTAAACAGTATTACCAGCAATCACCGGGGGAGTGTCGGCGGCAGTCCGGTTAGGGTAATTGTAATTTAATAATGAAATCAAGAAAATATGCGGAGATTTATCTCTGGCGATCAGGAGTTGAAAT
>CAZJEJ010000034.1:0-9169 GCA_964544945.1 uncultured Gammaproteobacteria bacterium
TAGTGTCAGGTCTTGAATCGTGAATTAACACCAGCGAGCCCCTCACCTGAGTCTTGCCAGTGAGAAATTTTAAGTACCTGGCTCCACACTAAACACAAAGTTATGCATTCAAAAACTGATCAGTTGTAACCCCAGATTGTCTGAGAATAGCTTTTAGAGTGCCTTCCGGCATATCGCCAGGATGGTTAGGGATGGTGGTGTACCTATTGGTGTTTGGATTAAACCAGATCTCATGAGAACCGGTCGCCTGTCGGTCAAACTCAAAGCCCAACTTTTTAAGCTTCCTGACAATCTGTCGGCACTTGAATCCTGCCAGCCTACCCATCAGCGACCCAGAATTAACGGATAATCAAACGAATCTTGAACCGCAGTGAGAGAGGCTTGCTGATGGCGTTCCGCCTGAGCTTCAAGTAATTTCTTACCGACATCACGGGCAATCTCCAGTGTCTCGGTAATGGTGCGTCCCTGGGCGACCAGGCCGGGGATATCTTCACTGGTGGCCAAATAAACGCCTTCCGGCAACTTCTCGATATGTAAATTGGCTATATGTTCCATGGTGATCTCTTTGGTGTGATCAGGAGGCATCGACTTGTTGAATTACATTTAAATTTGATCCGGTGATTGTATCAAATTATGCCCCCCGTTGGTTGAGATAACTTCAAACGATAATATGGCCTGGTCTTGATTCATGAATAAAAATAGGCGAACCCAAGTTCAAAGTGCCCCGCCTAACCCACATACTTCGCCATATTCCCCACTTCGACAATCTTCATCGCATTGGTGCCGCCGTCGGTACCCATCAGGTCACCCTTGGTGATAATCACCAGGTCTCCATCTTTGACGGCCTTTTGTTTTTTCATCAGGTCGACCGCTTCCAGGTTGGCCTCTGCGTGGTTGGTATGGATGGTTGGGAAGTAAATGGGAAATACACCACGGTATAAATTGACCTTGCGGTTGGTCGACTCGTGGCGTGACAGGGCATAAATTGGAATCCCGGAACTGATTCGCGACATCCACAGTGCGGTCGATCCGGTTTCGGTCAGCGATGCGATCGCTCGCACCCCGAGATGGTTAGCGCTATACATCGAGGCCATCGCGATCGCTTCGTCTACCCGGTTAAAGACCGAATTCAATCGATGATGTGACCGGCTCGCACGGTCTTGTTGCTCGGCGTTGAGGCAGATATCGGACATGGCGCGTACTGTTTGACTCGGGTAAGACCCTGTAGCCGTCTCCGCCGAAAGCATCACCGCGTCGGTGCCATCGAGTACCGCATTGGCCACATCGAATACCTCGGCACGAGTTGGTATGGGACTATCGCGCATCGATTCCATCATCTGCGTAGCGGTAATGACCACGCAATTCATACTTCGCGCTTTATTGATGATCTTTTTTTGCACTGCGGGCAAATTGGCGTCACCGATTTCGACACCCAGGTCACCGCGTGCCACCATGATGGCGTCGGATACCCGGATAATATCCTCAAGGTTATCCAGTGCCTCGGCACGTTCGATCTTTGCGACGATGCCGCCCTCACCTCCGGCCTCGCGCAATAGTTTCCGCGCCTGAATGACATCGTCGGCGTTACGCGGGAAGGATACGGCGACAAAGTCGGCATCGATATTGGCCGCAGTGATGATGTCTTCCTTATCTTTCTCGGTCAGGGCGGCCGCCGCTAATCCACCACCTTTGAGATTAATTCCCTTGCTGCTTGTTAGCTCGCCGCCAACCAGCACCGAGCAATTGATTCTAGGCCCTTTGATCGATTTGATCTGCAACACGATGCGACCATCGTCGAGTACGAGTATATCGTCCTTATGGACCTCTTCCGGTAGGGTCTTGTAGGTGATTCCCACCTGATCCTGGTCGCCATCGTTGGCCCCACAATCGGCATTCAGGCAAAATTTACTACCATTGTCGAGTGTGACAGCACCATCACGAAATCGCTCGATACGAATTTTCGGACCCTGGAGATCTGCCAGAATCCCCAGGTGGCGATGGTTAGCATTACCGATGGCGCGCACCTTTTTCGCTAGCACCCTGTGTTCCTCAGGACTACCGTGGGAAAAATTGAGGCGCAGCACATCGACACCTGCCTTGATCAATGAATCGAGCGCCGCATCGGACTCGGTCGCAGGACCGAGCGTCGCTACAATTTTGGTCCTACGCATGACCGCTACCATTAGTTTCCCTTCTTCTGTTCCAGCATTGACACAGCAGGCAGGCTTTTGCCTTCGAGAAATTCCAGGAAGGCACCCCCGCCGGTGGATATATATGATATCTGTGCCGATACGCCATACTTGTCGACCGCGGCCAGGGTGTCGCCGCCACCCGCGATTGAAAAAGCACTCGATGATGCTATCGCCCTTGCCAGGGTTTTGGTCCCTTCTCCAAACTGGTCAAATTCGAACACGCCTACCGGACCGTTCCACACGATAGTCGCGGCAGTCTGCAACATTTCGGCAAATCGGTTCGCGGTCTGCGGACCGATATCGAATATCATATCGTCATCGTCCAGCGCATCGACCGCTTTGACCTGTGCCTGCGCCTGTTCGGAAAACTCCTTACCGCAGACTACATCGGTCGGAATCGGAATCTCGCCACCCTTCTCTCGGGCCGCTGCCATCAGTCGCCGCGCTTCGGGAATCAGGGGCTCTTCCACCAGCGATTTACCGACATTATAACCCGCCGCTGCAATAAACGTGTTAGCTATTCCGCCCCCGGGTATCAATTGATCAACAATTCCCGACAGCGCATCGAGCACCGTCAACTTGGTCGATACCTTCGATCCCCCAACGATTGCAACCATCGGACGTTCTGGTTTCTCAAGCACCGATGCCAGCGCATTAAGCTCCGCGACGAGTAAAGGTCCTGCACAGGCTATCGGTGCAAATACACCGACACCACAGGTCGATGCCTGCGCGCGGTGCGCAGTGCCAAACGCATCCATGACGAAAATATCGCACAACGATGCATAGCGTTTAGACAGGTTTTCATCGTTGGCTTTTTCTCCCGGGTTAAAGCGCACGTTTTCCAGTAATACGACATCGCCATCGGACAGAATCGGGGGCTGCTGCAAATAATCGCTGAGCAGCGCGACATCCTTGCCCAGCACTGCTGACAGATAATTGGCCACCGGTAACTGTGAATACTGCTGTTCAAACTGCCCTTCGGTCGGTCGGCCGAGATGCGACATAATCATCAGACGCGCGCCGGACTCGATACAGAACTGGATTGTTGGCAACGAAGCCTTGATGCGAAGATCACTGCTAACCGACCCGTTTTTTATCGGAACGTTTAAATCCTCACGGATCAGTACGCGTTTACCACGAAGGTCGAGGTCGGTTAATTTGAGTACAGACATGTCTGTCACTATTGCTTTAATTCGAGATAACACGCACCATTTCGATTACCTTGCACGAATAACCCCATTCGTTATCGTACCAGGAGACCAGCTTGACGAAGTTGTCATCCAGCGCAATACCGGCTCCGGCATCGAAAGTTGAAGTACAGGATTCGCCGCGAAAATCGGTCGAGACGACCTTGTCGTCGGTATAACCCAGTACACCCTTCATCGAGCCCTCGGAGGCTTCTTTCATCGCGGCGCAAATATCCTCGTAACTGGCAGCTTTTTCCAGTTCGATAGTCAAGTCTATCACCGATACATTCGATGTGGGTACGCGAAAAGCCATGCCGGTCAACTTGCCATTCAACTCTGGCAATACGACACCGACTGCCTTGGCGGCACCCGTGGATGAAGGAATGATATTTTCCAGTATCCCTCTACCTCCCCGCCAATCCTTCATCGAGGGCCCATCGACGGTCTTTTGCGTTGCGGTAGCGGCGTGAACCGTTGTCATCAATCCCCGCTTCAACCCATATTTATCGTTGATAATCTTGGCTACCGGAGCCAGGCAATTGGTGGTGCAGGATGCGTTGGAGATAATATCTTCGCCTGCATATTTGTCGTGATTGACGCCAAATACGAACATCGGAACCGTATCTTTTGACGGTGCCGACATAATGACTTTTTTGGCCCCTGCATCGATATGCTTTTGCGCACCTTCTTTGGTTAAAAATAATCCGGTTGCTTCGACTACCACATCGACATCGATTGCATCCCATTTCAGCGCAGACGGATCGCGCTCGGCGCTCAGGCGAATGCTGTTTCCATTCACCAGAAGCTTATTGCCTTCGACCTGAATATCACCGTCGAAGCGCCCATGCACAGAATCATGCTTGAGCATGTAAGCCAGGTATTCGGGCTCCAGCAAATCGTTGATACCGACTACTGTTACGTCGTCAAAATTCTGTGCGGCACGAAATACCATGCGCCCTATACGACCAAAACCGTTAATACCTACTCGAATTGCCATGCTTGATTCTCCTGTTTAAAAATAGATTTAGATATAAAGGGGGGGTTCCCCATGTGCCGGAAAAAAGCCAGAACCAGGTTTTTCCCTGAACTAGCCAGATCACTACAAACTATTGCTCGCCCGGTTCAATCAAACTCGTAACCGCTTCGACTACCTTATCGACGGTGAAACCGAAATAGGCAAACAACTCTTTCGCCGGTGCGGATTCGCCAAAAGTATCGATTCCTACCACCGTGCCATCCAGGCCTACATACTTGTACCAGCCATCGCTCACCGCGGCCTCTACCGCTACCCGGGCGGTGACATCCGGGGGTAACACTGACTCGCGGTATTCGACACTCTGGGCATCAAACACTGTAGTACTGGGCATCGATATTACGCGGATATTTCTCTCCACCAGGGCCTCGGATTCGACAGCACCGATAGCCAGTTCAACTTCAGAACCAGTGGCGATAATGATTGCCTCGGGCACGCCAGCGCAATCACGCAAAATATAACCACCTTTTGAAATAGCCGCAATCTGATCGGCGTCACGCGTCTGATGCGGTAAGCTCTGGCGTGAAAACACCAGGCAAGTTGGGCCATCGCGATGCTCGATCGCCGCTTTCCAGCTCACGACCGACTCAACCGCATCGCAGGGACGCCACACCTGCATGTGTGGAATCATTCTAAGTGTCGGTATTTGTTCCACGGCCTGGTGTGTAGGGCCATCTTCTCCGAGCCCGATTGAATCGTGCGTGTAGACGAAGATGCTCTGTATTTTCATCAACGCTGCCATACGCAGGGCATTACGCGCATATTCGGAAAACATCAGAAATGTGGCGCCGAAAGGTATAAAACCACCGTGCAGGACGATGCCATTCAAGATCCCCGACATACCAAATTCGCGCACCCCATAGTTGATATAATTGCTCGCCGGGGACTCATTACGCATCGGTTTATGGCCAGACCATTCGGTCAGATTGGAACAACCCAGGTCAGCCGAACCACCAAATAACTCGGGGAGTAGCGGCGCGTAGGCTTCGATCGTAGCGAGGGATGCCTGCCGACTCGCTTTATTTTCGGCAGCGGCATCAACCTCCTTAATAAAAGCTTCGGATGCCTCTGCCCAGTTTTCAGGAAATTCTCGATTCATGCGGCGCTCATACTCAGCCGCAAGTTCAGGATATTCATTTCGATAGGTTTCGAATTTCTGTTGCCATGCGTCTTCTTCAGCCTGCCCCTGATCCCGATGATCCCACCCGGCGTATATTTCTTCCGGTACTACGAAGGGTTCGTGCTCCCAGCCAAGCTCGACACGTGCCAGTGCAATCTCTTCTTCGCCCAGAGGAGCGCCGTGGCAGCCATGCCCGCCTGCTTTATTCGGTGCACCATAACCGATCACGGTTTTACAGCATAACAGCGACGGTTTTGCGCTGACCGCGCGTGCCGCCTCTATCGCTATCATGATTTCATCGGCATCGTGCCCATCCACTTCGACTACATGCCAACCGTAGGCTTCAAATCTTTTCGCCGTATCGTCCTGGAACCACCCCTCGACCTTGCCATCGATGGAAATTCCGTTGTCATCCCAAAAAGCGATCAATTTGCCGAGTCCCAGGGTACCAGCGAGTGAGCAGACTTCGTGAGAAATCCCCTCCATCATGCAACCATCACCCATAAACACGTAGGTGTTATGATCGACAACAGGGTGGTTTTCACGATTAAACTCGGCCGCGAGCGCACGTTCCGCGATCGCCATGCCAACTGCGTTGGCAATACCCTGCCCTAGTGGCCCGGTAGTCGTTTCGATACCCGGTGTATAGCCGTATTCGGGATGGCCAGGCGTCTTTGAATGCAATTGACGAAAATTCTTTAAATCGTCTATCGAGACTTCGTATCCAGCTAAATGCAATAGCGAATAGGGTAACATCGAGCCGTGCCCGTTAGACATGACAAAACGATCGCGGTCAACCCACCCGGGATTTTGTGGATTGTGGCGCATAAAGTCGTTGAACAGGACTTCGGCAATATCTGCCATGCCCATTGGAGCACCAGGATGCCCGGAATTCGCCGCTTGAACTGCATCCATACTTAAGGCTCGAATGGCATTGGCAAACGTTTTATGTGAGGACATATATTACTCCTGGGAACTTGAGTTTCGATTGTAGCCCGTCAGCCGCCGCGAATATTAGAATGAATGTGACTCCGCTGGCCTGGATTACTAGCGGGTGGCAAAACGCCTTCTTTCAATCGGCCCCGACAAGGCGCGACATTCTCTCGCAAATGCAAAACAACGGCAACTTATAAAATCTTTTATGCTTATTAAATACGCCCGAAGCGGTTGGTTTTTATAATAATATCCGGGCTAAAAAATACCAAATACCAGTACTGTCTAAGCTTGTATTTTAATCTACGAGACACTATATTGTGCCGGTTTTCCAAATTCACAGGCTTTTTTCATGGGATCATCATTTATCTTCACTTCCGAGTCGGTCTCGGAAGGGCATCCAGATAAAGTCGCGGATCAAATTTCCGATGCGATTCTGGATGCATTGCTTGAGCAGGACAAGTACTCACGCGTTGCCTGTGAAACCCTGGTAAAAACCGGCATGGTAATGCTGGCTGGCGAAATCACCACGCAAGCCTGGGTCGATATGGAACAACTCGTGCGCGACACCGTGTCAGCCATCGGATACGATAACCCTGAATGCGGGTTTGACGGTACCACCTGTGCCGTCTTGACGGGTATTGGCAAGCAGTCCACCGATATTGCGATGGGTGTTGACGAATCGGTCGATCATGAACAGGGTGCTGGCGACCAGGGGTTGATGTTTGGCTATGCCAGCAATGAAACAGATGTGTTGATGCCTGCGCCGATTACCTATGCTCACCGCCTGATGCGTCGTCAGGCCGAAGTCAGGAGGTCTGGCGAATTTCCCTGGCTTCAACCCGATGCCAAAAGCCAGATTACATTTCAGTACGAAGATCACAAACCGGTGGGCATCGAAGCCGTGGTTTTATCAACACAACATTCGGCCGAGGTTGACCTGGGCACCCTGCGCGAGGCCGTGATTGAAACGATTTTAAAGCCAGTTTTACCGCAAGAATGGTTTGCAAAATGCAAGGGTGAGAATATTCACGTCAACCCCACGGGCCGATTCGTGATCGGTGGACCGGTAGGTGATACTGGTGTAACCGGGCGTAAAATTATTGTCGATACCTACGGTGGTATGGCCCGGCACGGGGGCGGCGCATTTTCTGGTAAAGACCCTTCGAAGGTGGATCGCTCGGCTGCTTACGCAGCACGCTACGTGGCGAAAAATATCGTCGCCGCTGGTATCGCTGATCGCTGCGAATTACAGTTATCTTACGCGATTGGCGTGGCAGAGCCGACTTCGATCAGTGTCGAAACTTTCGGTACTGGCCATATAGACGACGATCGCATAATCAAACTGGTGCGCGAACATTTCGATTTGCGACCCAGGGGACTGATCGTAATGCTAGATCTGCTTCGTCCGATATATCAGCAAACCGCTGCCTATGGGCATCTGGGACGCGATGACATCGATTTGAGCTGGGAAAAAACCGACAAGGCTGACTTGTTGAAGTCGGAAGCTGGACTATAATTCCCCCCACCAGGATTCGAGGGGCGCTGCGACAGACTCTCTGCCAGGCTCGGACCCTGATCACATTCAACTGCGCTCATAAATAGATACAGGTTTATTTATGAATACTAATGTAAAAAACGATCCAGTACAGGATCATATTGTAGCCGATATATCACTCGCCCCCTGGGGTCGCAAGGAAATTGCAATTGCCGAAACAGAGATGCCGGGGCTGGTCTCTCTACGCGGCAAGTACGGAGCGGAACTGCCGCTCAAAGGCGCACGAATCGCCGGTTCCCTGCACATGACGATCCAGACCGCGGTATTGATTGAAACCCTGGTCGCGCTCGGTGCCGAGGTACGCTGGGTATCGTGCAATATCTTTTCGACACAGGATCATGCTGCCGCTGCAATTGCCGAGTCTGGCGTGCCAGTATTTGCTTTCAAGGGCGAGTCCCTGGAAGAGTACTGGAATTTCACCCACCGCCTGATGGAATGGCACGATGGGGGCACACCGAACATGATTCTCGACGACGGTGGTGATGCGACCATGTTGCTCATCCTGGGCAGCAAAGCAGAGAAAGATATCTCGGTACTGGACAATCCGGGCAGCGAAGAAGAAGTGATACTATTTGCCGCGATCCGAAAAAAAGTGTCCGAGGCACCCACCTGGTACTCTTCTATTCTGAAAAATATTCGCGGTGTGACCGAGGAGACAACTACCGGCGTTCATCGGCTTTACCAGATGCAGGAGAATGGTGAATTGCCATTCCCCGCTTTTAACGTCAACGATTCGGTCACCAAGTCCAAGTTCGACAACCTTTACGGCTGCCGAGAATCGTTAGTCGATGGCATCAAGCGGGCCACCGATGTGATGATAGCCGGCAAGATAGCGCTGGTTCTCGGTTATGGCGATGTCGGTAAAGGCTGTGCGCAGTCGCTCAAGGGCCTCGGCGCCACCGTTTGGGTAACCGAAATCGACCCGATATGTGCGCTGCAGGCTGCGATGGAAGGTTTTCGCGTGGTGGCCATGGACGAGGCATGCAAGCTAGCCGATATCTTCGTCTCTACGACCGGTAACTTTAACGTCATCCGCCACGATCACATGGTGCAGATGAAAGATCAGGCGATTGTTTGCAACATCGGTCATTTCGATAATGAAATCGAAGTCGCAGCACTCAGGCAATATACCTGGGAAAACATCAA
>CAZJEJ010000034.1:9269-20848 GCA_964544945.1 uncultured Gammaproteobacteria bacterium
CACTGGCGCGCAGTCGCGATCAGTGCCTGCGAACAATGCGGGCGCCATTGCCCCCCTGAAATCAATTTCGACAGGAAAATTGGCGATGTACTCGGCCATTCGATTCAGCGCGAAGCCAAAATTTTTCTCGACATCGATGGCAATAAACTGAATTCGTTACTGACTGCAGATAAATTCTGCAACCGAATTTCGATGTTGGTGGGACCCGAAGGTGGCCTGTCGGATATAGAAATAGAAAATGCCAAACAGGCCGGTTTCGTTTCGGTCACGCTTGGGCCACGAGTCCTGCGAACTGAAACTGCAGCGATTTCTGCACTGGCGATTATTCAATCGTCGTGGGGCGATATATAAGTAACACCAGTGATTCGACCCGGGGAATTCTGCCCGGTCATGGATAACCTACGCAGAGTTTCACTGGTCCTTCATACGGTCGATTTTTTCCTGATTATATTCAGTCTTGAGATTGTCTATTATCCGGTCCAGATCAGGAACGACTCGCGCCTGGTGGTCTTCATCAACCCGGGAAAGCAGGTACTGGCTTAAGCCATCGTCGCTACCCGCTTCCATTTTATCGGATTCGGCCAGGTAGGCCCTGGGTATATCCTGCATATGTATACCCAGGTAGGGGATATCAGGGTCTTTTTCAGGGTTATAAACAATTCCGATTCGAGCCCGCGGACCGATATGGACCGAATCAATCGCGCACATTTCTTCTACCGACACGACAGGTATATAAACACCGCGCCACAATACAGCACCAAGTAACCAGTCGCTCGTGTCGGGTACAGGCCTGGGAGTCGAATAACCAATAATTTCTGCGACCCCAGAGTTGGGAATAACCAGATTTATCGAGGATAGTGGAAATAACATACAGCGCACTGATCTGAGCTTATCATTCATCGTTTAAACCTGACTGCTTACTATTCACTATTAATTAGCACCTAGCGCGAGCTGTATATTTTCAATCAGTTCCTCTTCCAGATAAGGCTTACCCATATAATTCGTGACCCCAATTTCAAACGCGCGGTCGCGATGTTTTTCTCCCGTTCGGGAAGTGATCATGATAATGGGAATTTTCGAATAAGACGCTTCGTTTTGCATGTGTCTGGCCAGTTCAAAACCATCCATACGTGGCATCTCTATATCGAGCAACATGACGTCTGGACTAACTTCTTCCAATTGTGCGAGCGCATCAACACCGTCTTTAGCGGTCACTACCCGATAATTATGTCTCGTCAGTAATTTACTTGCGACGCGGCGCATGGTGATTGAATCGTCTACTACCATTACCGTATTTCGAACGCTGGAAGTCGACTGTGTATCATCGTCTGACGCACGTCTGTAGACTACTTTTACTGAACCGCCTGCCCCCTGACTCACCAGCCCGTTGACATCCAGAATTAATACGACACTACCGTCGGCGAGTATGCTGGCGCCTGCCAGGCCTTTTACCTGACTCAATTGTTTACCCAGGGACTTGGCAACCACTTCACGATTACCCAGTAGCTCGTCTACATGCAGGGCGATACGAACATCACCTGAGCGACTCAATATTACGGCTTGCTTGGATTGCTCGTCCGCGGCACTAACGCGCTCTCCTGCCCCTACCAGTGTAGTAAGATAGTGCAGTGAAAAGTCCTGCCCCGCGTATTCGAGCTCAGGTTGTTCACTTTTATAAAGCTCTGCCAGTTTATGGGTTTCGAGGCGAGTGATTCCCTCAATACTGATGAGTGGTATCGCGAAGATCTCTTCACTCGCTCGTACCAGTATCGCCTGATTGATAGACAGGGTGAATGGCAACCTCGCTATAAACGAAGATCCCTCGGGACTGGTTTCGATTATCAGCGCGCCTCCGAGTTGTTTAATTTCGATATCCACCACTTCCAGTCCGACTCCGCGACCGGATATCTGGGTAACATGTTCAGCGGTACTAAATCCTGGTTCCAGAACAAACTGCACCAGATCGTTATCCGTGGCGGGATGGTCAGGGTTTAGCAAGCCCAGTTGCAATGCACGACTACGCACCTTGTCAAGATTGATGCCCGCTCCGTCGTCACTCACCTTGATGACAATATCAGAGCCATCACGACTGATATCGATCGATATCTTGCCGATCTCTGATTTACCTTTCCTGACTCGATCCATTGGGTTTTCGATTCCGTGAGAAATCGCATTACGAATGATATGCTCGAGTGGTGCGACCATACGGTCGATCACCTTGCTATCGATTTCATTTTTCTCACCAGTTATCACCAATTCAGCTTTCTTCGCCAGTTCCTGGCTACTCTGGCGAACCAGGCGGCGTAATCGAGTCAGTAAACCTGAAAATTTGACCATGCGGCTCTTGATCAGGCCATCCTGCAAATCGGTATTCACTCGCGACTGCTGTAGCAACAGGGTTTCGGAATCTTTGACCTGTTCGCCAAGCATCCCCTGTAAACTGGAGAGATCGCTAACACTTTCGCTGAGTGATTTGGACAACTCCTGGATCATGGTATAGCGATCCATTTCGAGCGGATCAAACTCACCGGTCGATTCCGCATTGATTCGATGACTGAAGTGTATTTGTGCATCGGTTTCGGTTTCAAGGCTGCGCAACTGATTTTTCAACCGTGTAATGGTCTGCCCCAGTTCTCCAAGATAGGAACCCAGGCCTGAAACCTGTTGCTCCATACGTGCTCGATAAATACTGGCTTCACCCGCCGAATTAACCAGGTTATCGAGCAGGTCAGACCTTACCCTGATCACTTCCTGGACTGATCGATCGGTATCACTACGAGGTGAATAGCCAAGGTTTGCATGCACGATATCGATGTCTTCGCTATCCAGGTCACTTTTGCCTGCTATATCCGGCTCGATCTGACCTTCGCTGGTGCCGGAGCGTATGTCTCTCAGTAGCACCACCTGACCCGTCGAATCAGTCAATGGCTGATGCTTCTGCGCCTCTTCTATTTGCATATGAAGCAAATCAAAACTGTTTTCCAGCAACTCGATTAATTGATCATTCTTCTCCACCCGACCGTCGATCACCGCGATGAAAACAGATTCTAGTTCATGGCTTAAATCACTAACTTCCTTCAACTCGGCCATCTTCGCACCACCTTTCAGGGTATGCAGATATCGCTGTAGTTCCATTACAGCTGTAAAGTCATACCCACCGTTTTCATCGACTTCCCGGTCAGCCCAGTCATGCAGGGTATGATCGCTCATTTCGAGTAATTCGTTGGCTTCATCGATAAATATGGCAAGGAGTTCATCGTCCTGCTCCTTATCTGGAGCTTCACTCATTAACCTCATAGTATCGATAAATTCTCCAGATGGTTGGTCTGAATCATCTGTCATTTCTACGGTGTGCTCTTCCAGATCCTCGGCCAGAGCCTGGAAACTAATTTTCAAATCTTCTGGTAACGCCGGCACCTGGCGAGTTTCTACCAGCTCACTGGTCAGAGACTGTAGTGCCTGATAGCCCTGACGATAGAGGGCGATGATTTCGCTATCCAGGGCCATCGATTGTGCAAGCGCGGACTTGAGCGGTTTTTCCATCAAACCGGCAAGCATACCAATACTACCGATATCGGCGGTGCGGGAAGCACCATGGATAGTATGCAATGCCCTGTAAAGATCCTCCTGAGGAATCAACTCCTGCTTTTTCTCGGCCAGTTCAAGGGCGGAATTTATTGTGCTTAGGTGCTGCTCGACTTCTTGTTGATAGATGGTCAGTAGTTCCGGATCGAACGACAGGCCGGTTAGTTCGGCTGGCTCTTGAAAACCGGGCGTGTTTGCCCCTGCCTCTTTTCCAGGCACGGGTTCCACTTTCGTCGGAACGAAAGGGTCCGGGGGGGTCTCCTCTGGTATGTGCTGAGCCACAGGTTCTGCGTCATTCAGAGTGTCGCTATCAGGTGTCTCGGGGTCTACTAGTTCAGAACCCTCTACTTCAGATACCGGGCCATCGGTAATCCGGTCATGGGAAGATTCGCTAATTGCTTCTATTTTGCGCCTGTGTTCACTCAATACCTGCTCAGCTTTAAATTCGCCAAGTACTCTGGCCAGGCCTCGCAAGTAGGGAATATCAGCCTCCGGGGGCTGGTTATTTTTTAACTCCACAACCAGCTCAGCCAGGGCACCGGCTGCCTGGCCTACCGCATCGATGACATCGGTTTCCGGCAAGACTGTTTTATCGATCACCCGATTGAGTAGTTGCTCGTAGTCCCAGGCAAATTCGGCTATCTTTAGCGTGCCTACCAGACGCCCACTACCCTTAATGGTGTGAAAAGCGCGACGAATATTCGTCAGTGCGTTTTCATCTTCCGGGTGCAATAACCAGTCTTGCTGTAAGCGACGAATATTCTCCGACTCTTCCTCTGCCTCTTCGAGATAAATCTCCAGTATCTCGGTATCAGTATCCGGGTCTACCACAGGCAATGCTTCATCAACCGGGACAACGTGTACCGTTTTACTGTCTGACCCCTCCACTGGAATATCGGATATGGGCTGATCTTCACTAATTGGATCTAGATAAACATTTTCGTCTGCTGTCTCTTCCAGGGCCTGGTGCAAATCGATCAGGTCGTCGTTCAATTCATCGTCTGGCAAGGGCTCCGACTCCTGCGAGATCGGCTCGAGCGAAAGAATTTCTATTTCAGAATCGACGGTCAGTTCGGCTGCTATAATCGGTGCAAGCTCTTCGTCCGACAATTCGAGGACCATACTACCATCGCCATCGATTAGCGCCGCCTGGTCAGGTAACCGAGGTAATTCTGGCGCTTCTACTGATTTTTCCTCCGGCTCCAGGTTTAGTGCATCATCAATATCGAGTGCGGGCGCATCGAATAGACCCGTTGAATCTTCAGTCTCTCCGGTCTGTTCATCGAGTATGACCAGCTCTTCACCCGCGGCAGACTCGCTGGAGAGCGAGGCATTTGAAAGCAATAACTCTATTTGAGCATCGGCAAAATCGAGAATACTATTGGCATCGCTCCGATGCTCGCCCAGTGCTTCCAGGTAATATTCGATACTAACAACCACCTGTGACAGCGAATCGAGTCGATTCGTATCCATGAATTCGACAATATCCTGTTCCTTCAGATACCGAATCAACCCATCTACCACCGTCACGGCTCGTTGCTGATTGAGTAATTCCAGAGCCCCCTTCGACTCCTCCATCAAGGCAATGCACAAATCGATATTTTCGGCACGGCTGGAATCTTTGATGAAATCAAGGATAGCGCCCTTGGTTTTCTGTATATTATCGAGAGCCGCGGTCACTACCGCGGTTAACACATTATCCAGCTCGAAGTCCCTGCTTATATCGGCCTCTGGGCGCTCGACTCCGTCATTGACGAGCTGGCGTTTTTGCATCTGATCAAGCGCTTGCTCAACCTGGATCAATTCTGCCGCCATGGACAGTAATTTTTCCTCGTCCGGCCGCTCCGCACCTCCGATGATTTCCTTGACAGCCTCTATTTGGGATACGATCAACTGGCGCTGCTGGCCCAATCCGATCATCGCCAGGGTATCTGCAATGACATGCATTTCCTGAGGAATATCGCTGAGCAATTCGATATTGCCCAGATCACCATTAACATAAACTTCGAGTGTGGACTTCACCGTTTCAATATCGGCTTTCATCGCTTCTGCAACGGTTTTTAACAGTGCCTGATTAGGGCCGGCAATATTGTCGAGAACCTTGCTCCTAACTGCGTCACTGGGCAAGAACTGCTCTAGCCGATAAGCTGTTTTTATCGCCTGGGATTTAGGTCCGTCACATTCTGGCTGGGCTATATAAAACAGGAAGTTTTTAATTAACTCGATGGGCTGTCTTTTCAACAGCCCACGCTCACCGATTATTAATATGACTCGAAACAGGGCATCTACCTTTCCTAGCAAGCCCTTGATCGACGCACCCAGCTCCAGATTCTGACGTGACACTGACTCTACCAGGGCGCCCACGATCCACCAGATGCGCGCAAGCTGTTCTGAAGCGGACTGCTCCTCAAGCACTTCACAGACCTTTTCCAGGCGAGCCAGGCTATCTTCTACCGATTTATCCTGGATCAGGTTGAGCAGTGCGAACTGATATATCGGGCGTAGTTTCCGGGCTAATAATTTCGACGCCGCGTTACTCCTGTCATCGATAGACGTGTCTTCGCCCTGTTCCATATGCATAGACAGGTCGGGAAGAAATAATAGTTTTTCCGAAAATAGATCCTGTTTTTTTACGGATCGGATATCGTTAAGCAATGGCAATATCGCGATCGGTATATCCCGGTAGCCAGATTGTATATGCTCAAGATAGTCAGGTAGTTGCAATACTGCACGTAGCAGTACCTCGATCGCCTGAGCCTCCTTGTCTTTCTTGCTTTCCGCTATGAATCGACAAAGCGAAACCATTTCTTCGGTCAACATGGCCGAGCCATATTGCTCAACCATGGTCAGAACGCCCTGTATAACCTCCAGACGTTCCTGCACGACTCCCAGCAGGGTGCTGTCATCCCCTTCTATGTACAACTTTAAACTGGTCTCGATTTCAGACAGATTGTCGTCGATGGATTTTTTTACCCATCCCAGAGCACTGTTTTTGATCGAAGTCTGTTGGTGGCTCATGTGGATGACCGCGGCTTACTTCGAAATGCCTTTTACCGAAAATCCAGCAAGGTCGAGAACCGAACTGTCGGTCGTGCCGAGTCCGGGTAACTTGAATCCCGCGACCGATTTGTGCATGGCCTTGACCATGTCCGACAACTCACCGATGGAACTGGAAGCCTGGCCTGATTCGATTGAGGTTTTCATCGTGATCTGCTGAATCACATCCATCGTTTGAGTAATTTTGACACTCTCGACCGCCTGTGACTTGGTCGCATCCGATATCTCAAGAATGCGTTGCGCCAGATTCATCGAAACCTGTTCTATTTTATCCAGTGCACTGCCTGCATTTTCAGTCAATTGGGCACCCTTCACCACGTTCGACGTGCTTTGCTCCATCGAAGCCGTTGCTTCATTGGTATCCGCCTGGATTGTTTTTACCAGTGCTTCGATTTGCTTGGTTGCATCACCAGTACGTTCTGCGAGGCGCTGTACCTCGTCTGCAACCACTGCGAAACCTCGCCCAGCTTCGCCCGCCATCGACGCCTGAATGGCTGCATTCAATGCGAGAATATTGGTCTGATCCGATATCTCGGTAATAAGACTGACGATATCACCGATTTCCTGGGAGCTCTCGCCGAGACGTTTGATGCGCTTGGAGGTTTCCTGAATTTGTCCGCGAATTGTTTCCATTCCGACAATAGCCTGGCGCACTGCTTCACCTCCCTGATGGGCTATACTCACCGATTTACGAGCCACCTCGGCAGAATCGGTCGCTTTAGCCGACACACTAGACATCGATTGTGAAATTTCGGTAATCGTACTACTGACCCCGATTATTTCCTTGGCCTG
This sequence comes from uncultured Gammaproteobacteria bacterium, assembly GCA_964544945.1. Lineage (GTDB taxonomy): Bacteria > Pseudomonadota > Gammaproteobacteria. Next base: position 16,704 of record CAZJEJ010000034.1, read on the forward strand.
AGAGGCACTTTCCTGTTCCAGGTGAGACGTCGTGCTTTGCGTTTTTCGAACCGCACTACTCACCTGTACGGCGGTCTTGTTGATAGTGCCAACCAGATCGCGTAAAGCATCGATAGAATAATTAACCGAATCCGCGATCGCACCGGTAATATCTTCGGTCACCGTGGTGTGGGTCGAAAGATCGCCGTCGGCCAGATTGGTCATTTCATCCAGCAGGCGCAATATTGCGCGCTGGTTCTTTTCATTCTGGTTCTGTGCTTCGGCCAGTCGCTGCAGAGATCCACGCACTAAAATGAGCGTCAGTAATATCATAAATATCAGTCCCAGGACTCCAAACACATACCCTGATATTGTCAGAAACTGTAACTGGGCATCCCAGGTTGCTATTTTTACAAGTAGCCCGGTAGATGCCGCCAGGATACTCGGACTCAGGGATTGTAATTCGAGAGAAGCCTGATGTACTTTGAATAGTATTGGCGAATTATCGAGTACTTCCTTTACATTTCTTTTTACTACCGAAAATAAATCCGCAAACTGCACTAACCTGGCAACTTCTACTTTGCCGGTGAATCGTTTAATACCGCTGGACGAGTCTCCCTCCAGCATCGCAATTAGTTGTTTTTCAATTAACTGCGTGTCACCCAAAAACCGATTGGCGGCAACCATTACTACCTTTCCATCGGATACAATCTGATTCAGGCTATTTTCTATAGCACCCAGTAGTACCAACTGACTTGCGGCAAGTGCGATATTGCTTTGTGGTGCCTTTCTACGCACCAATACCGCTACCACGTCTTTTGATAACGACACGAGTTCGGGTAACGATTCCTTTATCCGGGCAACCGATAAGCTCATCGCCCCAATTGGTTTTCTTGCGGCCGCCACCGTGCTGATATTTTTACTGTAGTCGCTCCAGATGTCCTTCAAAATGGCGTACTCAATAGAGAAATCAGAAGATAACAGCGCCATACTCTGCGAATTGGTGACTTCGTCCAGCTTTCGTAATGTTTCGAGATAACGGTTTTGATTGGTTGCAAGAGTATCAAAGGCTTCTAAATTTCCCGCCACGGCTTCAACCGCATTCACCACAATCTGCTGCGATATAACTTGCTGTGCGGAGGCAACACTGGAATAGGATTTACTCTGACTGGAGAGCCTGGTCTCGAGACGGAACATAACCACCATGATCAGGATAGACAGCGCCATCGCGCCACCTATAACGATAATTTTTTTATCGACCAGCTTACCTGTCCTTGATGCAATCCCTTCTTTTTCCGTCCGTTGGGAAATCATAGTTTTTAATTTATCTAACAATTCCATCAGATCCTCATCTGCTCGCTAATGTAGCCCTGCACCAATTTACGCGACTCGATAAAACTGCTCGGTGTTAACCAGCTTTTCGACACTAAATACATTCCATCGGCGCACCTGGTCAACAAATACACCCGCCAGGTAATCCTGTATCAATCCCATACCGGGGTTTACATCGTCCTGATGTTCTTCGTCTTTGAAACGCCTTAAGCCGTATACCTCTTCGACCAGTAAAGCCGCAACCAACCCTGATTTGTTTATAACCAGAACTCGACTGTCCTTGTTTATTTTGGTGGCACTGCCAAATAGATAGTCATTCATATCCAGCACAGGCATTAAAGAGCCACGGATATTTGCCAGTCCCTTAATCCATGCCTTAACCCCTGGCACACGGATAGTTTGTGGCGGAGGTAATATTTCATTCACCTCATCCATTTTCGTCAGCAACGGAATACCGTTAATTTTAAATCCGATTCCTATCCAGTCGTCCACCACATTTTTTACTACCGGCAATCCGCTCGAGTTTTTCTGGCAGCGCGCGTCCAGCGACTCCAACATCTGAAATGGTGACGTTATCGCCATGGTCTATGGCAACACCCTGTGTATTCTTTCCAGTAAATCCGCCTCATTTACGGGTTTGACAATATAGTCTTTTGCGCCCTGACGCACGCCCCAAATCTTGTCGGTTTCCTGATCCTTGGTGGTAATAATAATCACCGGAATCGCTGAAGTCTCGGGGTTACGACTCAGGTCTCGAGTGGCCTGAAAACCGTTTTTTCCTGGCATCACTACATCCATCAAGATACAGTCAGGTTTAATTTCAAGCGCTTTCTCGATACCTTCTTCGCCATTGGATGCTACCGATACATTGAATTCATGTTTTTCCAGTATTGTTTTGAAGACATGAACCTCGGTGGGAGAATCGTCTATTATCAGAATATGTGTCATACGTGATTTATCTCAATTAAGTGCCGGGTGATTCGGGAATAAAGCTATCCCTGCCCAACATAAGTGGTAATAGTGTTAATTAAATCTTCCTTGGAAAAGGGTTTGGTCAGGTATTTCTCGGAACCGACTATACGTCCACGAGCGCGATCAAAAATACTGTCCTTGCTCGAAAGCATGATGACCGGAGTAGATTTAAAGGACTGGTTGTTTTTTATCAGGGCACAGGTTTGGTACCCATCCAGGCGTGGCATCATGATATCGACAAAGATAATGTCCGGCTTATTAACGGCTATTTTTGCCAGCGCCTCAAAACCATCGACCGCGGTAACAACTTCGTATCCCACTTTTTTTAACAGGGTCTCGGCGCTTCGACGAATAGTTTTGCTATCATCGATTACCATCACCTTAACATTTAAAGCAGTCGGATTTTGCGCGCCTTTTGCTTGTTGAGACTCGTCGTTCACATCTCCCCCAGGGGTTTCTACCAAGTTTAGGCCCACCAAATATCTAGTTGATTATAGTGATTTTCTCATGCAAAACCAGTGATTTATTAAAACTAACTGATGTAATTTCTACTTTGAAAGACACAGTTTTCCCGGCTCGAAAAAGCAATCGACCGCCCGAGCGAAGACAGTAACATCGGATTTATGAGAATGCTTATTCGGATAGCTGACTATCACAGCGGATACAGAATAATTATTACTGATTTGAGTAGGCCAAGTCGTCATATTTCAGTAAAATCAGCGTCATGAATACTCGATACCTGCAAACATGAGCACTCTGACGCTGGCAACTGCCTCACTACTGTTAACCGCCGAATCTAATCGATGACTGATAGAAAACTCGGAATTGTGATGGATCCAGTCGAATCCATTAAACCCTGGAAGGATTCAAGTTTCGCGATGTTACTCGAAGCGCAAAACCGGGGTTGGCAAATCCATTACATGGGTCTCGACGACCTGTACATGGACAGCAGCATCAGTTACGCACGTTACCAGTTACTTCGGTTGCAGGATGATAACGATAACTGGTTCGAAAAAGGCGAAGCAGGGATTTGCCGGCTGGATGAACTTGACGTAATACTGATGCGTAAGGACCCGCCGTTCGATCAGGAGTATATCTATACAACCTACCTGCTGGAACAGGCCGAAGAGAAAGGCGTGCTGGTGGTGAATAAGCCTTCGAGCCTGCGCGACTGCAACGAAAAACTCTATACCCGTGTTTTCCCTCAGTGTTGCGTCGAAACTCGTGTAAGCAGGAATCCGGAGCTACTACTCGAGTTTATTAACCAGTACCGCGATGTTATCGTCAAACCACTCGACGGTATGGGCGGTGTATCCATTTTTCGGGTTCAGGCTGGTGACACCAATACCAATGTTATCCTCGAAACAGTGACACAAAACGGAACATCACAAACCATGGTGCAACGATACATCCCCGAAATCACCCAGGGCGATAAACGTATCTTGCTGATTAACGGCGAGGCCGTGCCCTACGCGCTCGCGCGCCTGCCCGCCAAAGGTGAGAATCGTGGCAATATCGCCGCTGGTGCCAGTACGCAAGGCCGGGTTTTAACCGAGAGAGACCATTGGCTTTGCGAACAAATCGGCCCTGCGCTGCGTGACAAGGGGCTTATCTTCGTCGGTATCGACGTGATCGGAGATTATGTTACCGAAATCAATGTCACCAGCCCAACCTGTATACGCGAACTCGACCAGGAATTTGGCCTGAATATCAGCGCAGACCTGTTCAATTGCATAGACCAGCTCATCGCTCGTTAACCTGGTACTAGTCGTCATCATCCTGCTGCTTGCAGGCTGCGAGAAAAAGACTCACCTGGTCGAATGAATTCGACCCGATTAAGGGAAGAGCCTGTAGGGCCGAAT
>CAZJEJ010000035.1:0-9464 GCA_964544945.1 uncultured Gammaproteobacteria bacterium
CTATTTAGACATCCAGAACCACCAGACGATTAAACCGATCAATGCCAGGCCCCCGAGATTTATCATTAAAGTTTCCATGGTTAATCAGCTCCTGGTTGTAACAGGCGTAAGCGATTCGCATTGGTGACCACCGTGAGCGAAGACATCGCCATCGCGCCACCGGCGATCATCGGGTTGAGCAATAATCCCATAAACGGAAATAGTAATCCGGCTGCTATGGGAATGCCCAGCGTGTTATAAATGAAGGCGCCGAATAGATTTTGCTTGATATTTCTCACGGTAGCTTTCGAGATAGCAATTGCATCCACCACGCTATGTATTGAACCCCGCATCAATGTGATATCCGCACTTTCGATTGCCACGTCTGTGCCAGTGCCTATTGCGAAACCGACATCGGAACGAGCCAATGCCGGGGCGTCGTTAATGCCATCACCAACCATCGCTACGCACTCTCCCTGGGCTTGCAGACTCGCCACCTTGTCGGCCTTGTGCTGCGGTAGCACTTCTGCAATAACTTCGGTAATTCCTACCTGCCGGGCGACCGCTTCGGCGGTACTCTTGTTGTCGCCGGTGAGTAACACTACTTTTAGCCCCAGTTTCAGCATGCGCTGAATGGCCTTTTTTGAGTCTGGCTTGATTGCATCGGCAACGCTAATGAGGCCCGCTGCCTTGCCACCCACAGCCATATACATCGGTGTCTGCGCCTGCTGGGCTAGTTCACTGGCGGTGTCGTCTAGCGCGGCAATATCAATATCGCGATCGGTCATCAATTTGCGATTACCGATTAAAACGGATTCTCCTTCAATTTTAGCCTCGACACCATGGCCGACAATTGCGTTGAAATCTTCAACTTTCAGCGATGCCATATCTTTTTCATTTGCGGCATCAACGATGGCTTCGGCTAATGGGTGTTCTGACGCCTGTTCCAGGCTGGCGCCCCATTGCAGCAATTTATCTTTGCTCCAGCCATTGACCGTCACTACCGAAGTAACACTCGGACGACCTTCGGTAATGGTACCGGTCTTGTCGAGGATAATGGTATCGAGTTTACCGGCCTGTTGTAGTGCATCACCGTTTCGAATAAGTATGCCGGATTCTGCGGCTTTGCCGACCCCCACCATAATCGAAATTGGTGTCGCCAGTCCCAGTGCGCAGGGACAGGCAATAATCAACACGGTCATCGTCGTGACGATCGCCAGCGTGACCACCTGATCGCCGCTACCAAAGTTGATCCAGACGAGGAAGGTGATGACCGCAATAATCAATACGGTCGGAACAAATATTCCCGATACCTTGTCCACCAGCCTGCCAATCGCCGGTTTTGAGGATTGTGCGACGCGCACCATCTCAATAATTTGAGATAACACGGTGTCTTTGCCGATTCGCTTCGCCTGGAACAGGAAGCTGCCGGATTTGTTAATAGTCCCGGTTGCCACCTCGTCACCGACCTGTTTTTGTACCGGCACGGGTTCACCGCTCAACATCGACTCGTCGACGCTTGAGTAGCCCTCTATAATAGTGCCATCCACTGCTATACGCTCACCGGGACGCACCCTTAAAATTTCATCGAGACCGACCTCGTCGATAGGAATATCCTGCTCCACACCATCGCGTAGCACGCGCGCGGTTTTAGGCTGCAGACCGATCAGACGTTTGATAGCTTCGGAGGTTTTACCGCGCGCGCGCATTTCTAGCGCGCCGCCGATATTGATCAGCGATATTATGATTGCCGCTGCTTCGAAATAGGCATGCTGGGCCAGCGATGGAACCAGCACCGGATTGGCCACAATCACCATCGAGTAGAGCCAGGCTGTACCAGTACCCAGGGCTATCAGGGTATCCATATTGGCGGTGTGATTCCGGGCAGATTTCCAGGCGCCAATAAAAAAGTGTCCACCGGAGTAAACCAGAACCATAAGGGTAAGTAAGCCCATAGCCAGCCAGAACAGTTGTCCGCCGGGATCTTCAAACTCCGGTAGTAAGCCCAATAATAACCCTGCGACGAACATGGGCAGGCCTATAATCCCTGCGAAAGCGGCTTTTTTCAGTAGCTTGCGGTAGTGAACCATTTCTGCCGCTTCTTTTTCTTCCTCGTCCTCGTTTCCAAGTAGTTGGGCAGCGCCATAGCCGGCAGATTTTATTGCGCTAACTAGTGATTCGACGTTGAAATTACCTTCGATCGTGGCCGTATGCTCGACGAAGTTGACGTTAGCCAGCGAGACGCCGTCGACGGAATTAATCGCCTTTTCTACCGAGGAGACGCAAGCGGCACAGCTCATTCCGGAAACCGATAGCCGAGTTGCTTCACTCACGCAGGTAACCCCTCGTCATTTACGGTTTGTTCGCTCGCGTCAAAACCAGCTACCTTGATCACGTCAATCAAAAAAGAAAGCGAGGCATCTGTTTCCACCGATACGCTTTTGGTCTCTAAACTAACCTCTGAACTGCTTACAGCGGCTTCATTGTCCAGGGCTTTTTTGATTGCCGTCACGCAGCCATCGCACTTCATGTCGGGTATTGATAATTGAAATACTTTGCTCATCTTCTCTTCACCATTGGTTGATAAATTGTCAAATTCAAAAAACAGCCGATCATAAGGGAGTTCTACCAGAAATGCTTTATATGATTTTAGTTAGATGTTGCAGAATTTACTCTTTTCTCCCAGGAGAATTGCGCCAAAAGAGTGCTATTTGAGGGGCCCTTTACACCTGATCGAGAGGCCGACGTATCCCGCTGTCACGGAGTTCCTTAAACTGTGATGGTGTCATGCCAGTCACCTTCTTAAACTGGCGACTCAGGTGCGCCACGCTGCTATAACCGAGACGGTCGGCGATTTCGGTCAGGGTCAGTTCATCGTAGACTAGTAGTTCGCGTGTTTTTTCAATTTTCTGGCTGATGAAATATTGTTCGATGGTGACGCCTTCGACGGTCGAAAACAGGTTGCTGAGATGGGTATAGTCATGAAAAAGCTGCTGGCTTAAGTAATCTGAAAGTCTCACCTTTTCCGGAGCCTGTTGCTGATGCACCAGGGCGATCAAATGCTTTTTTATATTCTCGATTAAGCGGCTTCTTTTACTACTAATCAATTCAAAACCGAGCGGTTCTATTTTTTGACGAAATTGCTCCAGTTGCTCAGCATCGATACCTGCATCGCCAAAATCTACTTCGCCCAGGGTTATTGCCGATGCCTGCAAATTTAGTATGTCCAGCACCTGTCGAACCGCCATCTTGCAGCGATCGCAGACCATATTTTTGATCAGTATTTTCATACCAGATGCCTTTTTCTAGAATAATAGTGAGGCCAGATACAGGTCTATAGGCAAAGGCCGGCCCACGGCGTTGTTAGCTGATTTAAGCCAGTCACAATTGATTATTCAGACGTTGCCTTATCGGCAAATTTACCTAGCGCTGTTGCGACTTTTTCCAGCACCTTTTCACAACCCTGAATATTGTGGCGCTTAGCCAGGTATTGCGGACTGTTATAGGACAGCCATACCTGTCCTGCATCGTCCTGCCAGATCAGCGCTTTCTGGGGGAGGTCTATCGCGACGCTTTGAGCACATAGCATCAGGGGTGCGCCTACTTTAGGGTTGCCGAAAATCACCAGTTCGGTCGGTCGTAAGTTCTTGCCAACAGTCTTTGCACCCGCGGCGTGATTGATTCGTGTAAATACTTTCATTCCTTTGGACTTCAGCACTTCCTCCAGCCGATCCGCGGTCACCTTGACATCGTGCACGCTCTTGATGCTGATCAGACCCTCATGAGCGAACAGTGCCGAGCTGAACAAGGCGATCGAAATAAAACTTATTAGTAACCTGTACATATTCAATCCTCCATAAAGAATCCATTGATTTTTCTGCTATTTCTGAGCGGGGATTTATCCACCTGTCACGGGTGGGAAAAAGGCGATTTCGTCACCATCGTTCACTGCGGCATCGCGTTCGCACATTTCCTGGTTAACGGCAACCAGAAACTTGCCGCCTCCAGTAAATTCACTAGCCCATGGTTCCCCGCGTCCTATGAGCTGCTGGATGATATCATCTACAATTTCAGTTTGCTCGCTATATTCCATGTCTTCGATTTTCACCCGCAGGCTCTCGCTGAGCTTCGCGAAGTAACGGATTTTTATCATGCCATGCCCCTGCCGCCAGGCTAGTTCCAGTCGAATAATTGAATATCGACCAGGTCGCCGACCGCGACTCCATCGATATCTTCAGCTAATACGATAAAACAGTTGGCCCTGCTCATTGAGGTGAGAATGCCCGATCCCTGCTGTCCGCATTTGCTTACCCGCCAGTTGTTTTTCGCATCCCGCGAAGCAATGCCGCGTTGAATTTCGTAGCGCCCCGGTTTCTTTTTCAGCTTGTCCAGTGACACAGCTTTCAACAATGGCGGGCCTGAAGCCATTGCACCCGAGAGCTTTGTGATCGCGGGGATCACAAATTGATCAAAAGTAACCATTACCGCCACTGGATTTCCGGGGAGGCCCATGAACAGGCTACCCTCGATTGTGCCGAAGGTTAGAGGTCGGCCTGGCTTAATCGCAATTTTCCAGAATTCGATTTCCCCGATGTCCCGAAGCACGGTTTTGATGTAATCCGCTTCACCCACCGATACACCACCGGTCGAGATGACCAGGTCAGCCTTTGCAGCGGCCTCCATCAGGGTATGTCGAATTTGCTCCGGATGATCTTTAATCACTCCGAGGTCCAGTATTTCGACCGGCAACTGCGCCAACATGCCGTACAGTATGTATCGATTACTATCGTAAATCTGGCCTTTTTTGAGTGGATTTCCGATTGAAACCAGTTCGTCACCAGTTGACAGGAAAGCCACAATCGGCTTGCGCCAGACCTTTAGCGAACCGATTCCGAGCGAGGCCAGTACGCCCAGGTGCGCTGGATTGATCGTGGAACCCCGTTCCAATACCAGAGCTCCCTGCTCGATATCTTCCCCGGCACGCCGTGTGTTTTCTTCAGTTCGATGCCCCGTGCCGATTCGAATTCTGCCGTTTTCGAGTCGCTCAGCCTGTTCCTGCATGACCACCGTATCGCACCCTTCGGGAATCAGGGCTCCGGTCATGATACGTACGCATTGATTGTCACCACAGACACGGTCGAACGGAATACCCGCGTAAGCGACGCCGATCTCTTCGAAATCATTGATATCTTGCGTCGGCAGGCTGACACTCGACACGGCAAAGCCGTCCATGGCCGAGTTGGTATGCCCTGGCACGTCGATCGGTGAATCGACCGACTCACTACTGATACGGCCCAGGCATTCCTTTAAAGGGAGTGCTTCGTACTCGTCCAACGCGGTGATTGTGGCTTCGATGCGATCGAGTGCCTGAGCAACGCTGATCGAATCTGGATCGCTTGCATCCGCGCAGCTCGGTGAAATAGTGACAGTCGAATTCATAATTGTTGATAAGCGAGATGTTTTAATGCCGATATTGAGACACAGACGGGAGGAAAATGGTAGGGCCTGGACTCAATAATCGCTTTTTTACCTGTTGAAAAGGTTAATCTCCGAGTTTTCAATGTGGAACCATAGCCAAATTTTTATTCAATCAAATGAAGAGGGTTGCAATGGTATTTCTATTCATACTATTATGATTTCTGATAGCGGATGTCTCGAGAAAAATCACCGGCATCCGGGCCTCTTGCGCAGGGGTTTAAATATAACAACCGGAGGATAACCAACAATGCAGAAATCTCTCAATATTGACCCGGGCAAATGTACCGGCTGTCTACAGTGCGAGATGGCGTGCTCCTATGAGCATACGGGTACTTTCAATCCATCCCGATCTTATATCAAGGTATTCACTTTTCACCACGAGGGACGGTTTGCACCCTATACCTGTACCCAGTGTGAAGAAGCCTGGTGCCAGCGCGCCTGTCCGGTCGATGCGATCAGTGTCGATATGGCAACCGGCGCCAAGGTCATTTCCGATGATAAATGTGTGGGCTGCAAGGTGTGTACCATCGCCTGTCCCTTCGGAACCGTCAATTACTCCCAGGCCACGGGCAAAGTGGTCAAGTGCGATCTTTGCGGTGGTGACCCACAATGCGTCGCGGCCTGCCCAACCGCTGCGATTACCTATGTCGACTCGGACTGGACCGGTTATGACAGGATGATGGCTTCGGCCGCAAAAAGCCTGCCATCTGCTGAAGCCACAGCCTGATACGGAGGAAATAAACATGTCCTGGACTAGAAAAATTCTAAGGGTCGATCTGACCAAAGGTAGCTGTACTCCCGAAGCGCTCAATATGGATTGGGCTAAAGAATATCTCGGCCAACGCGGGTTGGCGTCAAAATATTTAAGCGAAGAAGTGGACCCGAAGTGCGATGCACTCGGGCCTGACAATAAACTCATTATGGCAACCGGTCCTTTGACCGGCACCATGGCATCGACTTCCGCACGCTATTCGGTAGTCACCAAGGGTCCGCTCACTGGAGCAATCGCCGCTTCAAATTCCGGTGGATTCTTCGGTGCCGAAATGAAGTTCGCCGGTTGGGATATGGTCATTTTCGAAGGTGTGTCAAAGAAACCGGTATATTTGTTGATTCAGGATGACAAGGTTGAATTGCGCTCTGCCGATGGCATCTGGGGAAAATCTGCCTGGGAAACCGACGATATATTGCACCAGACCCATCAGGACCCGCAGATGCGCATCGCCTGTATAGGCCGTACCGCCGAAGCCGGTTGCCTGTATGCGGCGGTGATGAACGACAAGCACCGGGCCGCCGGGCGTTCCGGAGTTGGTACGGTGATGGCGTCGAAAAATTTGAAAGCGGTCGCGATTCGCGGTACCCAGGGTATCGGCAATCTGCAAAATCCGAAGGCGTTTATGGAATCAACCAATGCGGGCAAGGCGGTGCTGAAAGAAAATGCGGTGACCGGTCAGGGCCTGCCGGCGTTCGGCACCCAGGTGCTGATGAATGTGATCAATGGTGTGGGAGGTTTGCCCGCACGTAATATGCGCGATGTTGGCTTTGAAGGTGCTGGTGATATTTCTGCCGAGGCCATGGCTGAACCCAGGAAAAGCGATGGCAAGCCGAACTTGACCCAGAATAATGGTTGCTTTGGCTGCACCATCGCCTGCGGGCGTATCTCGACAGTCGATAAGACCCACTTCTCGGTTAAGGATAAGCCCCAGTACCACGGTGCTTCCGGAGGACTCGAATACGAAGCCGCCTGGGCGCTTGGCGCCGATACCGGGGTCGACGATCTCGATGCGTTGACTTACGTTAACTTCCTCTGCAACGAAGATGGCTTCGATCCAATCACTTTCGGCTGTACCGTGGCGGCGGCGATGGAGATGTTCGAAAATGGCGATATCACTGCCAAAGAAACCGGTGGTATCGAGCTCAAATTTGGTTCCGCTGAAGCCCTCGTTGCAGCCACCGAATTACTCGTCAGCGGGGAAGGTTTCGCCAAAGACCTGGCTCTCGGTTCAAAACGTTTGTGTGAAAAATATAAACGCCCCGATCTGTCAATGACTGTCAAAGGCCAGGAATTCCCGGCTTATGATCCCCGCGGTATTCAGGGTATTGGTCTGGCTTACGCCACCTCAAACCGCGGTGCCTGTCACCTTCGGGGTTATACCATCGCCTCGGAAATTCTGGGCATTCCGGTGAAGACCGAACAGGACGATACAGAGGGCAAGGCAGAACTGGTCAAGGCATTCCAGGATGCGACCGCACTGGTCGATTCGGCCGGCCTGTGTATTTTCACCACCTTTGCCTGGGGTATGGATAACATCGCGCCGCAAATCGATGCCGCCTGCGAGGGTGACTGGAGCGTTGAAAATTGCCTCGAAGTAGGTGAGCGCATCTGGAACATGGAGCGACTGTTTAACCAGACAGCGGGATTCAAGGCCGACGACGACAAGTTACCGAAGCGTTTGCTTAAGGAAGCCATCAAGGGTGGGCCCACCGAGGGTCAGGTCAATCGCCTGGGTGAAATGTTGCCCAGGTATTACGAGGTGCGTGGCTGGACGCCGAATGGAGAGATTACCCAGGAGACACTCAAACGCCTGTCACTGTAAACAGATCGGCCCCTCGCGCAAGGCGGCGAGGGGTCGAACCCACTAAGAGCGCTGAATTATGCAACATATCATTATTGGTGCGGGTCCGGCGGGTGTGGTCGCCGCCGAGACACTGAGAAAACACGATCCTGCCGCCGCAATCACGATCATCGGCGACGAGCCGGAACCACCCTACTCACGCATGGCGATACCCTATTACCTGAGTGAGAAAATCGGGGAATCTGGAAGTTACCTGCGCGATCCGGCCACGCATTACAGTAGTCAGAATATCGAACTGGTCCAGCAAAAAGTTGACAAGGTCGATACCGGTGCGAAACAGGTTACCCTGGCCGATGGCAGTTCACGCACTTATGACAAGCTGCTGATAGCGACCGGATCGAGCCCGATCAGCCCACCGATTCCGGGGCTGGATTTACCGCAGGTGCACTCCTGTTGGACCCTGCAGGATGCGCGCAGCATTATCGAGCTGGCGCAAAAAGGTGCGAATGTCGTATTAATCGGCGCCGGTTTTATCGGTAGCATCATCCTCGAATCCCTGGTCAAGCGCGGGATCAACCTGTCGGTGGTGGAAATGGGCAATCGCATGGTGCCACGTATGTTAAATGAAAAAGCCGGGGGCCTGCTCAAGCAATGGTGCGTGGATAAGGGTGTTGACGTATATACCTCCTGCACCGTTGAATCGCTCACGGCAGGCGAGGGAGGCGAAGTACAGGTGAGCCTGAGTAATGGCAGCAAGCTTTCTGCGGTACTGGTGATAACCGCTACCGGCGTCGAGGCCAATGTCGACCTGCTCGATGGCTCCGATATCAAGATCGAGCAGGGTGTGTTGGTCGATAATTGCATGCAAACCAGTAATAGCGATGTTTATGCCGCCGGCGATGTTGCACAGGGGATGGACTTTTCCACAGGCAATTTTCAGGTACAGGCCATTCAACCGACCGCGACCGATCATGGCCGGATTGCTGCCCTTAATATGAGTGGAAATACCACTGAACATCATGGCACGGTCAATATGAACGTACTCGATACGCTGGGACTGGTTTCCTGCTCGTTCGGGCTGTGGATGGGTGTTGAAGGCGGCGAGCAAGCCGAGTTATACAATGCCGAAGATTTTCAGTATATCGGTCTGCAGTTCGACGGAAATTGCCTGGTCGGTGCCAGTAGCGTCGGCAAAACCCAGCATATCGGGGTACTGCGCGGTTTGATCGAATCGAAGGTTGATCTCGGAGAATGGAAGAACCGGCTGATGGAAGACCCGACCTGTATGATGGAAGCCTATCTGGCCTCGACGCAGGAGCTTGGTTATAGTTAAGTTTTTAGGGTCTTGATCAAATCGAGCGGGTAGATTATGCCTGCAGATTAGATATTGGTTGGCCATTAGTTATCAACGTGACTGGTCGAATGAATTCGACC
>CAZJEJ010000035.1:9564-19150 GCA_964544945.1 uncultured Gammaproteobacteria bacterium
ATTAGATATTGGTTGGCCATTAGTTATCAACGTGACTGGTCGAATGAATTCGACCAAAATTAATTACCCACTCAATCAGGGGAAGAACCAGCTTTTATTCATGAAGATGTACATCGAGTTCTACGCTTCGCTGATGAAGAAGCTGCCGCCGGGGAAAACCAGGTTTCGCCGCGAAATTAAAGTCGAGGGCGGGTTAATACTCAATCGGTTGATCGAGCAGTACCAAATTTCCCCGGAAGAAGCCCACCTGGTGCTGGTCAATGGCCAGTTTGTCAATGGTGGGGACCGCGAAACAAAAGTATTACAACATGACGATGTAGTATCTATCTGGCCTCCCGTCGCAGGAGGGTAGGCTAAACTTTATGACCGATGTATCGGTAATCGAATACGAAATGGGCTACCGTGCTGACGAGTTCAGCAGTGTATTGCATGGCTCGTTTAGCGGTGAAAAGTCGCCTTATCGCTGCGAAATCATTGCGCCAAATCACTGGCGCGTCAGCCTCGCAGGTGAGATCGCGTTACTGGATATCCAGGTTTCGGAAAAACCACCACGCAAGTTGGGTCTTTTTGTACTCCCGGTATTACAGGTCTGCTTTCATATAAAAAATAGCGACAAGGATCAGCAATCCCAATTTTTTAAACGTTTTTTCAGGTACTTCCACAAAGGTGGAGGATGAACGAGGATCAGGCCGATCGCTACAGCCGCCAGATTCGTTTGCCGCAAATAGGTGAGCAGGGGCAGCAAAAAATTCTCGACGCGAGCGTGTTGATTATTGGTATGGGTGGCCTCGGGTCGCCAGCGGCCCTGTACCTGGCAGCCGCTGGAATTGGCAAACTCGTAATCAGCGATTACGATGTGGTGGAAGAATCCAATCTGCAACGCCAGATCATTCATACCAGCGCCGCTATTGGAGAACTCAAGGTTGATTCCGCAAGAGGCGGTATCGAGGCACTCAATCCAGCCTGTGAGATCGAATCGATTAATTACCAGATCGACGGCGATGAATTGAAGGCTATTATCGATAGTGTCGATATCGTACTCGACTGTAGCGATAATTTTCCAACCCGGTTCGAAGTTAATCGTGGTTGCGTAGAAACCTCTACACCACTTGTGTCTGGTGCGGCGATTCGGTTGGAGGGGCAGATCATGAATTACCAGCCGGGTGTTGGCGGCTCGTGCTACCAGTGCCTTTATACGCAGGCGTACGAGAACGCCGAAACCTGTGAGATGGAGGGCGTACTCGGTCCAGTAGTCGGCGTCATTGGCACCATGCAGGCGTTGCAGGCACTACTAATATTAACCGGCCTGGGTGAGCCTTTGGTCGGAAGATTATTATTACTCGACGCCGCGAATATGGAATGGCAAGCGGTGAACCTGCCTAAAAATCCGGACTGCCCGGTGTGCGCGTAGGGCCGAATTCATTCGGCCTAAAAAAATATAAATCTACAGGATTGCCAGGACGAGGAATTTCGCCGAGCCTGAAGATAAATTAATCTTTTGGTCGAATGAATTCGACCCTACCTTAATCTCGGTTTCCTTAGATACACTTGCTGGTAAATAAAATCCGCAATTTCTTCTGGATTATTGATATCCAGTACCGGGATCGTGGTTGGATGTGAGGGTGTGGCATCGCAGGCGATGGCGATGATGGTCGGATCATGTGGGTAGAGATAGGGCTTTCCCAGTACCTTGCGATGCAACTCGATCTTGGCAAATTCGAGCTGCTTGTAGCCTTCGACCAGCACCAGGTCAGCCTTCGCCGGGTTCAGTGATTCAATAATTTGTGCCAGGGCTGGTTCTTCTTCGGGCTCGTCAAATTCGCTGATCATCGCCATCCGCGTGTGGGTACAGATCACGGTTTGATTGGCACCCGCTTTGCGCAATTCGTAACTGTCTTTACCGGGTTGATCCAGATCAAAGTGGTGATGGGCATGTTTGATCACCGCAACTTTCAATCCGCGCGATTTTAATTGCGGAATAACCCTTGTGAGCAGTGTTGTTTTGCCGGTACCGCTGTACGCGCTGATACCAATTACTGGTATGTTAGAAATCATCCCTTTGCCTGTGACATTCGTAGCCGATCTTCGGAGGTATTGATATTTTGAAACATGGCGCGTTGATCCGAAAAATCGACCAGTGCAAATTCCTGCTGTGCGTACCAGCGGTCTATTTTTCGATCACCACTTTGCAGGAATAGAGTCAGGCTATCATGCAGGCTGGTATCGATCAGCGCGTAAACCGGTTGCAATCGCTCACCGTCGTGCGCCACACAAAGCGGCGCCCCGGTTTTCTCCTGTGTTTCGATAAATCGCGTAACGAAATTTTCGATAAGCGATGGGCTGTCACAAGGCAGTGTCAGGATATAATCGGTTTCAACCGCGGTCATCGCGCTGGCAAACCCGGCGAGGGGTCCTTGAAAATTCTCAAGCTCGTCTGCGATAACAGGGTATCCGTATGATTGGTATCTGGACAGGTTGCGGTTGGCGTTGATGATGATATTGGGCGTCTGATTTTTTAAGCAATCGATCAGAATTTCGATGAGCAACCGACCCTCAAACTCGAGCAGTCCTTTGTCCTTTCCACCCAGGCGTCTGCCCTGACCGCCGGCCAGTATAACCGCGGTGAGATTGCTCCTTTTTATAATCATTATGATCGAGATTGCTGGTATGTTTTTATATCGGCGACCTTGCCCGACTCGACACAGTCTGCCAGCAGTTTGTGTCGAACCAGTTTCAGTTCACGACCTTCCAGGCTACTGAAAAAATCGGGATCGTGGGTCGATATCACTATTGCCATGCCGTTACCTGAAAATTCCTGCAACATGCGCAGTGTTTTACTGCGACTGTCGGAATCGAGATTGGCGGTGGGTTCGTCTAGCAGCAATATTTGTGGGTTTCGCAGGTGTGCCCGCGCGAGAGATACGCGTTGTTGCTGGCCTCCCGAAAGACTGACAGCCTGTTGCATCGCCAGGGACTCAAGCCCCGCCCAATGCAATACCTGACTCACCGATTTGGCTTTATCAATAATTGCCGGATTGAGATTTACCGTGTACTCGAGATTGCGTTGCAGGGTTCCGGCCAGCATATAGGGTTGCTGGTGCAGGTACATGACCGATTGTAGCAGACGGGAGCGGCAAGTCCGCCAGGATTTGATTCCAGCCTGATCGATCGAAATACCAAACTGGTTCGGCTTCTCTATCCCAGCCAGAATTCGTAACAGGGTGGTTTTTCCGGAACCATTTTCCCCGGTAATAAGCAGGCATTCACCGTCACGGATGGAAATCGATACATCGTCTAGTACCACATTTTTACCGTATTGTTTGGAAATACTCTGGTAGTCGAAGTGGATGCCTTCAATCATGGGTTAATACTGCCTTTACCTTGTACGTAGTGTAACAATGCATTCAACATGAATGCCAGGAATAACAATACTACCCCGAGCGCTATGCCCTGGGCAAAGTTACCCTTGCTGGTTTCCAGTGCGATAGCAGTCGGGATATTTCGTGTGTAGTGCGCGATATTGCCACCCAGCATCATCGATGCGCCAACCTCCGATATGATTCGCCCGTAAGCGGCAAGTAACGCCGCCATCAAGCCGAAACGAATTTCGTAAAGCACGGTCATAAAGGCATAAAGGCGATTCGCACCGAGTGTTCGTGCGGTTTCCCAGGCCCGGCGATCAGCCGCCTGAAATGACGAGTGTGCCATTGCAACCAGGATCGGCAGGCTGAGTAGAAATTGCCCGATCATCATTGCAGTCTGGGTGAACAACAGACGAAAGTCGCCAAGAGGACCTTGCCGTGATAACACGATAAACAGGGTCAGGCCAATCACCACGGCTGGAATCGACAGGAAAGTGCTAAACACTGTAATGAGAAAGCGACGACCAAAAAAATTGCCGTAAGCGAGCACAAATGCGATGCACAGGGCTGGAGGAATCGCGAACAGGATCGCGAGTGAAGAAACCTCGAATGAAATGCCGATAATTTCCCAGATTTCAGCGTTACCACTGAATAGTAGCCTGAAAGCTTCGAGCGTGCTGGAAAGCAATATCTCCATAAATATTACCTGGAATGAATACCTTTTTCTAAGGGCCACCCTGTCCGGACGAAGGAATAAACAGTTGCTCACCCTGTACTTTGAATTCCCCGATTAAGCGTTGCCCCTTGCTCGAAGTCATCCAGCGGATCAAGCTTTGGGCGCCCGAGTAATTAATATCGCTGTGGCGCTCTGGACTTACCGCAATTATGCCGTAAGGATTAAAAAGGGGTGGGTCACCCTGATACAACAGGGCCAGATTAAATTTGGCTTGATACGCCAGCCAGGTGCCTCGATCAGTCATGGTATAGGCGCCTAGTTCATTGGCTATCTGAATCACCTTCCCCATGCCCTGACCTACTGCTTTGTACCAGTTTCCCTCAGGAGAATAGTCGATTTTCTGCCATAACGATAACTCCTTCTTGTGTGTGCCAGAATCGTCACCGCGTGAAATGAACGTGCTTCTGGATTTGCGAATCTTGTCCAGGGCTTCAAACACCGATTCACTGGAAGCTATTTTAGCTGGGTCCAGGGGTGGGCCGATCAGGACAAAATCGTTATACATCACGTCGAAACGCTCGACCCCATATCCGGAGTCTATAAATTTTTGCTCGGCATCTTTAGCGTGAACCAGTACAACATCGACGTCACCATCCTTACCCAGACGCAGTGCCTTGCCGGTACCTACCGCAATGTAATGCACCCGGATCGAGCTGTCTTTTTCAAACTCGGGCAACAGGTAGTCGAGTAATCCTGAATTGGCAGTACTGGTCGTGGTCGCCAGTCGCAGAAGCGAACTGCTGTCACTATTTGCGCCGGAAGGGGCTGGGAGCGCACTAAACAGAGCTGCAATAAAAAATATTCGAATAAGATACCGGGTAATTAACATTGTAGAGGGGGTCGACAAAAGAAATAAATTATATCAAGCTGATGTCCTACATACTACGCTATACATAAAGTTGATTTTGACCAGTTGCTGGTGGCATAGGGTGCGATAGCCAGAGCTTAGCGCATCGAAGATGCTGGAGATATAATTAAGAATGAGCGAAACGCGAGAATTCATTGCCTTAAACATCGCCGTGTTGACCGTATCGGACTCTCGCGAAGAGTCTAACGACAAATCTGGTGGACTCCTGGTACAACAGTTACGCGATTCAGGGCACAACCTGGCAGATAAATCCATCGTACCGGACGACAAGTATTGTATTCGCGAGGTCATCTCGCGGTGGATTGCAGACGAGTCCGTTCGGGTTATTTTGACTACCGGTGGAACCGGTGTGACCGGTCGCGATGGTACCCCGGAAGCTGTTATACCGTTGCTGGATAAAATTATCGAAGGTTTTGGTGAAACGTTTCGGAATCTTTCCTACCAGACTATCGGAACATCTACGCTGCAATCGCGAGCGCTTGCCGGTGTCGCAAATGGCACCTATGTTTTTTGTATGCCGGGCTCCCCGGGTGCCTGTAAAGATGCCTGGACGAAATTGATAAGCGCTCAACTGGATTATCGCACTCGACCGTGTAATTTGGTGGAGTTGATGCCGCGCTTGCGCGAGTGAAAGAAACCCGTCGTTCGGGCCTGCGAGCCGAAAGGGCAGGCCAGCTTTAGCTACCGCCCTCTCTGGGAGACGAAACACCCTTTCCCTCGGGTACCGCGTCAAACTCGATAAACTCCCGCCCGTGATAAACCAGAAAATGTCGCCCTTTGGCGCGTGCGATTAAGGTCACCCCAACTTTCCGGGCGATATCGAGTCCCATGCGCGTGATTCCTGAGCGGGACAGCAATACCGGGATGCCCATCAAGGCTACCTTGATCACCATTTCAGAAGTAAGACGGCCGGTGGTGTAAAACAGTTTGTTGCTGCCTCCCAGATCGTTTAACCACATGTACCCCGCAATCGCGTCGACTGCATTGTGTCGTCCAACGTCTTCGATGAATTGCTCTATACCCAAATCTTCGCTGCATAGTGCGCAGCCATGCACCGCACCGGCATTTTTGTATACTTCATTGTAATCGTTGAGTGCTTTCAACAGGTAATAGATTACCGACTGTCGCAGCACTGGTTGTTGCAACGAGAGTTTGTCGATCTCATCCATCAGATTGCCGAATACTGTGCCCTGACCGCAGCCGGTGGTGACAGTTTTATGGCTCAGCTTGGAATCGAGATCTTTAACACCAGCGCGGGTGGTAATTGCCACCGATTCGGTTTCCCAGTCGACCTGTATCGCCTTGATTGCTTCGATGTCTTCGACTAGCCTTTGATTGCGCAACCAACCCAGTATCAGTAGCTCGGGATGGTTGCCGAGAGTCATCAACGTGACGATTTCGCGCTTATCGAGATAGATGGTAAGCGCCCGTTCGATCGCAATCGAGCCTTCGATAGCCTGGTTATATTCATCGTAAGAGGTGACCGCAGCGGTCGCTTCGAGACCAGCGCTAGTTAATTTTGGCAGGCGCCGGTTGGGTTTGCTGATTGCCCGCGATGACATACCAGCCACTAGATATTCTAACCGCCGGTCATATTCATGTGACGTAGCAGGATAGTTTGCGAATTCAGGTTGAAGTCATGGCCTTTTGGCTTGATATCCATCGCATCGATAATGGCCTGATCCAGGGCTGATCTATTCCCAGGGTTGGCGCGAATGACATGACGCAGATCGACCGAATGTTCCTGGCCCAGGCACAATAACAGGCGACCTTCAGCGGTAACACGTACGCGATTGCAACTTTCACAAAAGTTATGACTGTGCGGTGAAATGAATCCCACGCGGGTATTTGCATGCTCGTTGAGGCGAAAATAACGCGTCGGACCGGCAGTTTGCATGGTGCATGGCACGAGTTCGTAATGCTGTTCCAGATCCTCTAATACCTGATCGCTGGAATAATAGGCCGCTGCGCGCTCGTGGTGGGTGTTTTCGCCTAGTGGCATTTCCTCGATAAAGCTAATATCGATACCGTGGTCGATGGAATATTGCACCAGATCGAAGATTTCTTCGTGGTTGTGATTTTTCAACACCACCGCGTTAATTTTTATTTGTTTAAAATCGCAGGCGACTGCTGCATCGATCCCATCCAGGGTTTTCCGCATATCACCCACCCGCGTCATGTCGTGAAACAAGTCGGGACGCAGGGTATCGAGGCTGATGTTGATACGGGTAACACCCGCTGATTTCAATCGTTGCGCATATTTTTTTAACTGAGTGCCGTTGGTGGTTAAGGTCAGATCTTTCAAACTCTCGATTTCACCCAGGCGATTGAATAACCGCATGATATTTCTACGTACCAGCGGTTCTCCACCGGTGATACGAATCTTGTCGACACCCAGACCGATAAACGAGCGTGCGACAGTTTCCATTTCTTCGAGCGTTAACAACTGCGTACGCGGGACGAATTTCATTTTCGCCGGCATACAGTAAACGCAACGCAGGTCACAACGATCGGTCACCGACAGGCGTACATAATTAATCGTACGACCGAAGCGATCGACGAGATGGTTTTCTTGAGCGGTAGTATTTGCACTGGACATAGACAGGACATTCTAGCAAGTATCGAGTGGAATGGAAAAGCTATAAAGCATAGGGTTATTAGCGCGGGATTTGGTCTGCGCCTGGCTTGTGATAAGGTTTGGGTTGGCCTGGTAAGAGATCCATCAATGACGACATCATTCTATGCAGCCTGTATTCAGAATACCGCTACCCGCGATATCGAGGCTAATATCGATTGGGTTTGTGAACGAATTGTCGAAGCGCAGGCTGCAGGAGCAGATTTTATCGCGTTAACCGAATCGGTTGGTTTGATCGAGCCGGTGAATGAACGCTTAGCGGAGCAGTGCTTCGAGCAGGATAAGGATGCCGGACTGGCGGCTTTTCGTGTACAGGCAAGAGATCTCAAAGTGTCGATTCTGGTCGGATCCCAGTTGATTAAGTCTCCCGATGGTAGAATCGTGAATCGCAGCTTCCTGCTTGACGATAAGGGGGAAATCAGGGCTTACTACGACAAGTTGCATATGTTTGATATCGAACTTTCGAATGGTGAGTTCTACCGCGAGTCCGACGTGATCGCGCCGGGCGACAAGGCCGTGGTGGCGACGACCCCCTGGGGTAAGCTCGGCATGACGGTCTGCTACGATTTACGCTTTGCCACCCTGTACCGGGCGCTCGCGCAAAATGGCGCACAATTTATTACCATACCGGCAGCCTTTACCCAGACCACCGGCAAGGCGCACTGGCATTTGCTGGTTCGGGCCAGAGCGATCGAAACAGGTTGTTATATCATCGCTCCTAATCAGTGCGGCCATCATGTCGGTCGGCGTGCTTCATGGGGGCACTCGTTAATCGTCGACCCCTGGGGAAAGGTGCTCGCGGATGGTGGTGTCGAGCCAGGTATTGTGTATGCCGAGATCGATTTATCATGTGTTGAGCGAACGCGGCAAATGATCCCTGCGCTCAAGCACGACAGGACATTCAGTATCGAAAACTTTTAGGGATCCTGTAGCTGTCGCAATGCTTCGCTAGCGGCAGCGATCAATGTCGTTTGTGGTGCTATCTATCCATAATGTCAGGCACGACTCGCGGTATTGCCTGCTCAATTTACCCATTGCTTCCACGGTGAGGAAAAAACGCTTGAAGTCATAATCGAGGGCCTCGAGCATTGCCAGGAAGGCTGGTACCCACGAGTTGTAGGTCGAAACCGAGGCGAGTTTGGCATTATTTAAATCGCGCGCAAACCAGCGGGTAAAACCACCCTGGAATTTAAATTTGTTTGCGATCACAGCATGGGTTACACGCGCGGTTTTGAATATCGCCTGTTTTTGTTCCCGTTTGATCGCCTCCGAAAAGTCACGCTGGTAGAGTAGCGCCAATTCCTCGCGCGTTCGTTCTATAAGCCCAAGCACTTCGTCTCGATACTCGATCCCGCGATAAAATTTTTCCAGTTCGGCTCCCCCGTTTCTAGACTTAAGCCATAACTCAGTGCCCACTTGTTGTACCACGGTCGCCAGAGATTCGTTGAACTCGGTATCGTTATCGACGTACACCCGCTGGTGAGTGAGTTCGTGAAACAGCAACCCGGCGAGTCGATAATCGGGCCAGTCGATGAAACTGCTCAACACCGGATCGTCGAACCAGCCGAGTGTCGAATAGGCAGGCACACTGCTGACATGGATATCGAAGTTCTGTTGCTTTAATCCTGCGATATAGTCGGCCAACATTGCTTCATCGTAATAGCCACGATAACTGGCGCAGCCGATCAAAGGATAACACCAGCTACGCAGTCGAATAGAAAACTCAGGCGCAGCGAACAGGTTTCGCAGGATGTATGGGCGGTCGAGTTGTGCATATCGGGTGTAACTACCCGAGTCCGGTAGCGATAGTGTGTCGATCGAAAACTGGCGAATTTCTAATACCAGCTGCAGGCGCTGCTTCAGACTTGAATCGACCACGGGGTCTTCGAGCATATCTGCAATATCGACTCGCTTGCCCATGACCTCGAGGTGTCCTTTGGCCGTGTGCCAGTAGTAACCGAGATCGGTACAGCCGGTTAGCAACG
>CAZJEJ010000035.1:19250-20653 GCA_964544945.1 uncultured Gammaproteobacteria bacterium
TGTCCTTTGGCCGTGTGCCAGTAGTAACCGAGATCGGTACAGCCGGTTAGCAACGTTAAAACGAAGAGGGAGAAAAGGATGCGCATCGGTTAGATTAAAGTTCCCCTGGAGTTTTCATTTCGGTCAACAAACAGTATTCTCCCACATTCTCCAAAGTCAGAAAAAAATATGATAGTTTCCAGCCAGTTCGATGGTGGCAATATCCAATGCCTTGATCAAAGCGATCCCCAAAGTGTGCAGTTACGCATCCGAGCCGATCATCAATCCGAATTTTACCAGTGGTTTTATTTTCGCGTCGCAAACGCGAAGGACCTCGCGTGTCGTTATGTCATCGGTAATGCGGCAGGTGCCGCTTACGCCAAAGGCTGGCAAGGCTATCGAGCGGTTGCGTCCTACGACCGTGAATACTGGTTTCGAGTCAAAACCAGCTTCGACGGTGAGCAACTCGTAATCGAACATACCAGCGCACAAGATCAGATATATTTTGCTTATTTCGCTCCCTACTCGATGGAACGCCATGCCGACCTGGTGGCTTTCGCACAAAGTAGCGGTCAATGCCAGGTTCAAACTCTGGGGGAAACGCTCGATGGTCAGGCGATCGATTGCCTGCGATTCGGCGAGCCTGCGCCTGAAAAGAAAGTTATATGGATGGTGGCTCGCCAGCATCCGGGCGAAACCATGGCCGAGTGGTGGATGGAGGGCCTGATCAATCGTTTTGTCGATGACAGCGACCCGGTCGTACGGGCTCTGCTGCAAAAGGCAGTATTTTATCTGGTACCGAATATGAACCCCGATGGTAGTCGCCGTGGACACCTGCGTACCAACGCTGCTGGAATCAACCTTAATCGCGAATGGCATGCCCCGAGCCTGGATAAAAGCCCGGAAGTATATCGCGTGCTGGAAAAAATCGAATCTACCGGGCTGGATTTCGGCCTCGACGTTCATGGTGACGAGGCCCTGCCTTATAACTTTCTTGCCGGCACCGAGGGTATTTCAGGCTGGAATAAAAAACGTCAGAAGAAACTCGATTGCTACAGGAAAACACTGGCCGGCATCAACCCTGATTTTCAGGTTGAACACGGGTACCCTGCCAATGCGGCGGGGCAGGCGAATATGAGTTATTGTTCGAATGCGCTCGCGCAGCGATTCGGCAGCCCGGTAATGACTCTAGAGATGCCGTTCAAAGATACCACCGATACCCCCGATGACCTGCAAGGCTGGAGTCCAGAGCGTAGCATGAAACTGGCCAGTTCCAGTCTCGATGCTTTGCACCTGTGTTGGAATGAAATAATGCAGGCTTAGCTCGTAAGGTCGAATGAATTCGACCCTCAGATAGTCCGGTCCTGTAGGGTCGAATTCATTCGACCAGAGGTGCTGTAAATAAAGGCCGAATAAATTCGGCC
>CAZJEJ010000036.1:0-15206 GCA_964544945.1 uncultured Gammaproteobacteria bacterium
CGTAGTTTTCGCTGGTTCCAGGGGTTTTCCAGACTACCAATCAGTTTCGTCAATACATCGACATCGCTAAACCCGAGGTTTACCCCCTGACCAGCGAGCGGGTGCACACCGTGCGCCGCGTCCCCGATTAACAGGACTCTATTTTCCAGCCATCGCTGGCAGGTATGCCAGCTCAGAGGAAAACTCAGACGATCGCTAATCGATTGTACCTCTCCCAACCTGTGTTCTATCGCATCACCTACCGCGTCGCAAAAAGATGCATCATCCCTTTCCAGGAGTTCCTGTGCCAACTCTGTATCGCAGGACCATACAATCGAACTGTCGCCATTTGCCAGCGGCAAAAAAGCCAGCGGGCCGGTACTAAGGAACCGCTGCCAGGCGGTATGCCTGTGCGGAAGCTCGGTCGCCAGGTTCGCGACGATGGCTATCTGGTCGTAGCTTCCACCCCACAGATCGATCCCCGCCAGGGTTCGAGAATTCGAGTGACGACCATCGGCGGCGAGTAACAGCTCTGACTCTAAATCGATACCGCTTTTCAGGGTAAGCCTGAGGTTCTGATCCGAGTTCTCCTGCAGGATTTCTATCGCATCAGGGGTAAACCATTCGATGTTCGTTTGTTTTTCACAGACTGCCACCATGGTTTTTAAAATATGCCTGTTTTCAACGATTGCACCCAAACTATCTTTGGCCAGCTCGGTACAGTCGAACCTTATGATTGCCTCTCCATTTTCCTGCCAGATTGCCATTTGATGGTAGTACCCCACACGGCTCTGATCGAGGGCCGACCATACGCCCAGATGGGCAAGGATTTGCTGCGAAGTTGGGCTAATCGCAGATACTCGCAAATCGTAGCTCGAATCAACCGGGTAAGCTTCACTGGACTTAGGATTGGGTTCGATCAAGGCGATCCGAAACCCACAGCGCGCAAGCGAAAGTGCAGCGCAAGCACCAACCATTCCGGCACCAGCGACAACCACATCGAATCGTTCGGTCATCGCGTCTGGCCTCGCAGCATCGAATTTCCACCAGACGAAAATCCCATGCCCGATAGAGCGACCTCGGCCTTAAGCACCGGTATAATATCGAGCAAACCGAGAGCTCCCGCACGCAGATGGTTCAGCAGGGGTAATTCGTTTGAAAATAAACTAACCAGACCGTCTCCAAGCCGGACTACTTTTGACTGCTCGGCCTTTCTCGATAGTTCGTACTGCGACAGGAGTGTTCCAATGGAAGGCTCGTCAAGGTTTCGAATCGACTGGTGCTGGAAGAGTTCACACAGGCTTGCCACATCGCGTAAGGCCAGATTGAAACTCTGCCCCGCTACCGGATGCAGGGTATTGGCGGCATTGCCAATCAGGACACAACGATTCTTTACCAGCGTCAGTGATTCGGTCCGATGCAACGGGAAACTATAGCGCTGGCCGACCTGTTCGATGTACCCCAGTCGATAGCCAAAGGCCTGTTGCAGCGCCTCGGCAAACTGGTGATCGTCGAGTTGCATCAAATGTTCTCTTTTGTCTGGATCGTGGGTCCAAACGCAAGCGTATCGATCATGCCCGAGCGGCAGCATCGCCAGGGGTCCCTCCGGGGTAAATCTCTCGTAGGCGGTGCCTCCCACTGGTTTTGATACCAGCACGTTAGTAATTACCGCAGATTGACCATAGTCAATATCGCGATGCTCGATACCGAGATTAGCCCTGGCCCTGGACGATGCACCATCGGCGATCAGTAACAGGTTCGCGTTTATCTGCTTCTTTTTGTTTCGCATCAAATAGTTCAGTTTTACGGTATTACCATACCTCGCACTTTCGAATTTAGCCTCGGTATCGAGGGTAATTAACTTTGACTGATTAACCAGGTCGAGCAACAGGGAGCCCAGAATACTGCTTTCTATCACGTAGCCGAGTGCTTCGAGTTCATAGTCTACCGCGTGTAAGCGAGCCACGCCCCAGCGGCCCTGGCTGGAAATATGGATCGTCCTGATCGGAGCCGCCTGTTTCCTGATCGTATTCCACAGGCCAAGTGATTTGAATATTTGCACACTCGCGTAGGATAAAGCGATCGACCGTGAATTCAGACCGGTTGCTTTCTGCCCCGCCGGTGCGGAAGACTCGATCACGTGGACTTGTCGATCAGGGTACTGCAGCGCCAATGCGGCGCATAAGCCTACCAGACCGCCGCCGACAATGGCTATTTCCGGATTATTTTTCATCGACCGCCGTCATCTGGCCATCAGGGCTTCGATTTCGCCCGGTTTTTTCGGCAAAGCCTCGGTCAATACTTTACAACCCGTGTTTGTCACCAGTACATCGTCTTCGATACGAATACCAATATCCCACCACTTTCGGTGTACACCTTTACTATGCGCCGGGATATAAATTCCCGGTTCGATCGTCAGTACCATACCGGACTCTAGCAGCCGCCACTGATCA
The DNA here is from genome assembly GCA_964544945.1 of uncultured Gammaproteobacteria bacterium. Lineage (GTDB taxonomy): Bacteria > Pseudomonadota > Gammaproteobacteria. Next base: position 2,433 of record CAZJEJ010000036.1, read on the forward strand.
CCGACCTTGTAATCCCCCACATCGTGGACGTCCAGGCCCAGCCAGTGACCAGTCCGATGCATATAAAATTTTCGATAGGCCTGTTCTTTAATCAGTTTTGTCGGGCTACCTTTAAGCAATTTGATTTCAGTCAACCCCCTGGTTATCACTCTTACCGCTGCATTATGCGGGTCATTCCAGTGATTACCCGGCTTGACCTTTTTGATCGCTGCCATCTGGGCTGCCAGTACGATATCGTAAATATCGCGTTGTGCAGGGCTATATTTACCGTTCACCGGGAAGGTACGGGTAATATCCGAGGCATATCCCTGTACTTCACAGCCTGCGTCAATCAGCAATAGATCGCCGTCGTTTAGTACTGCATTATTTTCCGTGTAATGCAAAATACAGCCATTTGCCCCCCCGCCAACAATCGCCGGATAGGCATGCTGGGCACCGCACTTACGAAATTCATGGTCGAATTCTGCAGCGACCTGGAATTCGTACTGGCCCGGGCGACACAGTCTCATTGCACGCTCATGGGCAGTGATGCTAATTGCCGCCGCTTTGTGCATCAACTTCAATTCCTCGCGGTTCTTGAACAAGCGCATGTCGTGCAAAATATAATCCAGCGAGACGAATTCGGATGGGACATGAAGACCGGCCCTGGACTGTTCCTTAATTTGGTTAACCCAGCCAATCAGCCGTTGGTCAAATTCCGGGTAACGACCCATGATATTGAATATCGCATCGGTACCTTCTAGCAGGCCTGGCAATATGTCGTCCATATCTTCGATGGGAAACGAATCGTCGGCACCATACGCCTCGACAGCCCCTTCCTGTCCTGCGCGTCGACCGTGCCAGGTTTCCTGTTCCGGGTCTTTTTCGCGGCAAAACAAAATATACTCGCCATGCTTGCGACCCGGTATCAACACCATGACCGCATCAGGCTCGCTAAAGCCGGTCAGGTATAGAAAGTCACTATCCTGGCGAAACGGGAAATCGACATCGCGATTGCGGGTTACCTGTGAAGCGGACGAAAGGATCGCAATGGTGCCTTTGCCCATCATTTTCATTAGCTGGGAGCGGCGACGTTTAAATTCGGTTTTCTTCATTTTCTAGCTCTTTAAATTGCAGTGCTTATTGTATCGGCGGCGCAGGCATGACTGGATTCAGGGTTTCATTCAGCATCAGCACCGACATTCGAACGTGCTCGACGACCTCGGCAAATTGCTGTTCTGTTTCCTCGCTCGCCATTTCTTTCAGGTCGAGCTTACTAATTTCAAGCAAATCTGACAAACACTCTCGCGACTGTTCATCCTGTGTTTCGCTATTACTCCGACCAACCACGGAAATACCGTATAAAAATCCCTGACACCAACTGGCCAGGCTAAACAATCGCTCGGTTAACTCTTCTGAATCATCGGGTAACAGCAGTTCCAGAGACATATCCTCGGTATTGAGACCTTCCCTGGTCTGTTCAAATAGCTGGTTCAATACCTGTAATTGCTCAACTGCTACTATATCACCCTGCTCGGGCAAAGAATCCAGCGTATGCTCTAGCCACTTCGCCATAGAAGAATTGCCCAGCAATAGTCCACACAGGGTGCCATGCGATTCCGAGGCATCGGAAGTCGCACCCAGGCCTTCTAGCGCTTTTTGAACAAAACCAAAGTCCAGCATAGTAAAATACCTAAAAATCAAATAATTATTGCATTCTATCATCCGATCATCCGGCTAAAAATACACATCGGTATCGGTTGACTAGTGCCACTTGAAGCCTGATCATTACGTCATGGACTCCAGCAAACCGATTTATACCGAAGACGACCTCAGACAACTAGAACAACGTATCGACGATTTGATCGATACTGTCGGCCTGCTAAAAAACGAAAATACCAACTTGCGCCAACAACAGGACCGACTGGTAAGCGAGCGCTCCCAACTAATCGAAAAAACGGAAATGGCCAGAAGCCGCGTTGAAGCCATGATTTCGCGCTTAAAATCTCTCGAGTTAAGCTGATGAGCGACGCGCAACCGATTAGCGTATCGATACTGGATAAAGAATATAAAATCGCCTGCCCATCTGGCGAACAACCCGCCCTGTTAGCTTCGGCCAAATATCTCGACTCTAAAATGCGTGAAGTACGCGATAGCGGGAATATAATAGGCTCAGAAAGGGTTGCGGTCATTACCGCACTCAATATCACCAATGATTTACTCGCCTCCAGCCAGATCGACAAAGAAATCAGCCAGGATTTGACGCCGCGCCTGAAAAATCTCGAATCAAAAATCAGCCAGGTCCTCGAAAACGCCCGCCAATTAGAAATTTGAATTTTACTTTTCCTGGATTGCACGTATAGTCGATATGTACCAACTACGGTGTTCGTTAGCGACCATCATAATCCTTGAGCCTATTTATCAATCTCGGGGAATTTCGTGCAACCCTGGTGTGCATGCCTGATTCGTCAGGAAGCCTGATGGGAAGCCAATAACCCCACCTGAACTTCTGGTTCAAGGTTGATAGAACTGCGACGGCATCGTGGTTGGTATCTCGCTCTTAATTAGCCCATTCTTATCCGATACTTATCTCGGTTATTTGAGACACAACATTAAGTTACCCAACCCCTATTTCAAAAATAATTCGTAGGCTGCATTTTCGGTTTCATTCCAGTAGGAAATATCCAGGCTGGCAAGGAATGAATTAAATTCTTTATAACCTGCCCTTTCGACCTGAAACCCCATCAGTATGCGGCCGAAATTGGATCCATGGTTGCGGTAGTGGAACAGGCTGATATTCCAACGTCTGCCCACCTTCATTAAAAAATTTAATAGGGCCCCCGGTTTTTCGGGAAACTGGAAGCGATACAATAACTCGTTATCGACACCCCTTCCGGGATGACCACCAACCATATACCGGGTATGTAGTTTGGCTACTTCGTTATCGGTCATATCGACCACTGTATAACCCTTTTCCCTGAGCAGATCGCTTAACTGGTTTTTCTCGCCGGTTCCATGCGTGAGCTGTATACCCGCGAACACGCACGCAATGGTCTCGTCTGCATAACGGTAGTTAAATTCGGTGATCTGACGCTTGCCAATTATTTGACAAAACTGCCTGAAGCTGCCGGGACGCTCTGGAATCTGCACAGCGAGCAAAGCCTCACGCTCTTCACCCAGCTCCGAACGCTCTGACACATGCCTTAAACGGTCAAAGTTCATGTTGGCACCGCTGTTGATCGCGATCAGAGTCTGATTATTTAAATTCTTTTGCTCGACGTATTTTTTCAATCCGGCAAGTGAAAGCGCACCGGCCGGTTCGCAGATCGAACGGGTATCTTCAAAGATATCCTTGATGGCTGCGCAAATCTGGTCGGTGGTGACCGTAATCACCTCATCGACCAGGTTTTTGAGCATCGAAAAGGTATTCTTTCCAATTTGCTTTACCGCGACACCATCGGCAAAAATACCTACCTCTTTTAGCTTGACTCTGCGCCCGGCCTGCATCGCTACGTACAGACAGGCGGCATCTTCCGGTTCCACAGCGATTATTTTAACTTCTGGTTTTACTGCCTTGATAAATCCGGCGATACCGGCTGCCAGTCCGCCACCGCCAACCGGTATGAATATCATATCGATATTATCTGGATGTTGGCGAATAATTTCATGCGCTATAGTCCCCTGACCAGCCATCACATCAAAATCATCGAACGGATGGATAAAGGCCAGGTTTTCTTTTTTAGCGAGGTCTAAGGCATGGGTCATGGCTTCATCGAAATTTTCACCATGCAGTACAGCCCTGGCGCCGTAAGATTTGACCGCAGCGACCTTGATATTCGGGGTCGTGGTCGGCATTACGATAACCGCTTTCATTTTTAGACTGGAGGCTGACAACGCTACCCCCTGCGCATGGTTACCGGCTGAAGCCGTGATCACGCCAGCCAGGCCGGGGTTGGCGCGGTGCATTTGATAAATCTTATTGAATGCACCTCTAATTTTGAATGAAAATATCGGCTGTAAATCCTCCCGCTTTAGCCAGACTTGATTAGCGAACCGTTCAGATATACGTCCAAGGTAATCTAACGGTGTTTCTTTTGCGATGTCATAAACCCTCGCGGTTAATACTTTCTCTAAAAATTTCTCGTTTTTCATAAGCCAAGTCGATCAAATATGGGTTGGGAAGCGAGGAGGTGCCCAATAGTTATGATAGCCTTCCCGAAAGTGGCCATTATCATTATTGCACCTACCCTAAGCAATAGCCTTGCGGGTTTTTGATTATACAGGTTACCTTTATAGACTGAGCGGGGACGAGAAATTGCGACAAGACTTTTGATTCCGCAGTCGCTAAGATGCCGCTCAGATAATTAAGGAATCTTGTTCATGTCACCCGATGAAAAAAAGAAACTGTCCGCACAGGCGGCACTGGAATTTGTGGCTCCAGGATCAATCGTAGGCGTGGGCACGGGCTCGACAGTTAACATCTTTATCGACCTGCTGGCAGAACAGATGTCCGGAAAAATCAAAGCTGCTGTATCGAGTTCGGAAGCCTCGACCGAGCGTTTGCTAAAACACGGTTTTCGCGTCGAAGATTTGAACCGGGTCGATCATCTGTCTATCTATGTCGACGGTGCCGACGAGTCGAATTCACGGCTGCATCTAATCAAGGGTGGTGGTGGCGCTTTGACACGAGAAAAAATTATCGCCGAGACGAGCGAGCAATTTATCTGTATCGCCGATGACAGTAAACTGGTCGATACACTGGGCGCCTTCCCATTACCTGTGGAAGTGATTCCGATGGCGAGAGCGGTGATCTCCGCGAAACTTGAGGAGATAGGGGGTTCACCGCGGTGGCGCGAGGGTTTTATTACAGATAATGGAAATCATATTCTCGATATACACGGCCTTAGAATCGACGACCCGGTCGCACTGGAAACACAAATAAACCAGATGGCTGGCGTAGTCACAGTAGGTCTATTCGCGCACCGCCCCGCGGACATCCTGATTCTCGGTGGTGATAAGGGTATTCGTAAGATATCAGCCTGAAGCCCGGTTACTACTTACCGATTGCAGGTATTCGATTAGCCGAACACATACCGGAATGAAAAAGGGACTGGAGTTGCATCCAGTCCCTTTAAAAAACAAATCGGATGAGTGGTTAACGCTTGGAGAATTGAACCCCGCGTCTTGCCTTACGCAGACCTACTTTCTTACGTTCAACCGCCCTGGCGTCGCGGGTAACAAACCCTTCCTTGCGCAGCGATTCACGATAAGTTTCGTCGTATAGCAACAGCGCCCGGGTAATTCCCAGTCTAATAGCCCCGGCCTGGCCACTTGGGCCGCCGCCTTTAACCTTTACCATGATGTCGAACTTGTCCAACATGTCTACTGTTTGTAGCGGTTGACGAACTACCATACGCGAGGTTTCGCGACCAAAATAATCTTCGATACTTCGGTTATTTACCGTGATTGCGCCTCCTCCAGACCTTAGATAAACCCTGGCTGAGGAACTCTTGCGCCGACCGGTACCGTAGTATTGTTCTACTGACATGATTAATTCTCTTAAATTTCGAGGGGCTGAGGCTGTTGTGCACTGTGGCTGTGAGAATCGCCTGCATAAACTTTGAGTTTCTTAAACATCGCCCTGCCCAGTGAGTTCTTGGGCAACATGCCTTTAACCGAGTGCTGGATGATTCTTTCAGGGTGGCTATTACGCAACTTGGCCAGATTGGTCGACTTCAGGCTACCGATATAACCAGTATGGTGATGGTACATCTTGTCTGTTTCCTTGTTTCCGGTAACGCGCACCTTTTCAGCGTTGATGACCACTATATAGTCACCGGTATCGACATGCGGCGTATATTCGGGTTTATGCTTGCCACGCAGGCGACGAGCAATTTCGGTCGACAGACGCCCGAGCACCTTGTCGGTGGCGTCGATAACAAACCACTCGCGTTTGACGGTTTCGGGGTTAGCGCTAAAGGTTTTCATACTTAATTCCACAAAGCTGCTTCGAAGGCTTTGACTTCTCTCACAAAGGGCGCGAATACTAGCCGATAATACCTGCCTTGACAAGCCATATCACCCTTATTCCAGATGATATTTTCCTTCACCTTTCAGGCTTTAGACAGATACCAGAATAGACTGGATTTAGGCTGCGCAGATGCGAGTTCACGCATAGATCAGAGTCTCCCTGCTTGACAGCCATTATTACTCCACATACTGTTTAGGCATGGAGGAACAAATCCGTTGTTAAGAAAACTTAACTCGATCGACAGACTAATTAGCGAGTTACAACATGGCTTGCAAACTTGCCATGTGCGCCCAGCCGCACAGGCGCGCCCTTACCCGGCTAGTAATGTCGAGCAGGTGGATCTAACCGATTCCGAACAATCGCATGTGGCCGGATTAATGCGCGTTAATAACGCTGGTGAAGTAGCGGCGCAAGGGCTCTATCGAGGTCAATCGCTTAGTGCACACGGGCAAGCGATTAGTGCAGAGATGCAATCTGCTGCTAATGAGGAAAATGAGCATCTGAACTGGTGCCAACAACGATTATCTGAACTCAATCACCCCCGCAGCAAGCTCGATGGAGTCTGGTACTGGGGGTCTTTCACCATAGGCGCTCTCGCCGGCGCCGTGGGTGACAAATGGAGCCTGGGGTTTGTCAGGGAAACCGAACAGCAGGTATGCCAACACCTCGAAGGCCATTTAAAACTGCTGCCCGAAGCCGATCGTCGCAGTCGTATCATCCTTGAAACCATGAAAAAAGACGAATTGAAGCATGCCATTAATGCGCAGAAGGCGGGCGGGGCTGACCTGCCGCTAGTCGTTCGCAGCGCAATGAAGCTGATCAGTAAAGTAATGACATTTACTGCTTATCGAATTTAGTCTAACTCCACAATCTCGAAGTCATGCGTGATTGTTGCCACCTTATTGAGCATTTTAGAAATAGAGCAATATTTTTCGGCAGACAAGTTCACCGCTTTTTCAATTTTATCCGGATCCAGACCTTTGCCGCTGACAATAAAGTGTACGTGAATGCGGGTAAATACTCTGGGTATATCTTCGGCACGATCAGCATCAATTTCGACCACACAATCGACGATCGGCTGGCGCGATTTCTTCAAGATACCCACCACGTCGAACCCAGTACAGCCGCCGAGGCCAATTAACAGCATTTCCATTGGTCGCACGCCCAAATCGCGCCCACCGTGTTCTGGCGCACCGTCCATCACCACGGCATGGCCACTACCCGATTCCCCGACAAATGTCATGTGATCGAGCCACTTAACCCTGCATTTCATAAATATTTACCTGATTATGTTGTCACGCTTAAATGTGATATGTTAGTCGAATTCAATAGTACTCTGCCGGGATACAACGATGAAAGTCGAACCTGTCACTCAAGTTGTACCACGCGAAAACCCCACGCTTGATAGCTTTCTTCATCATTGCCATACGAAGAAATATGACGCGCGCAGCACCATTATCCATGCCGGTGATGAGTCCGAAACGCTGTACTATATCATCACGGGTTCGGTCAGTGTAGTCATCGAGGACGCGGACTGTAACGAAATCGTGCTTGCTTACCTGAACCCCGGTGATTTCTTCGGCGAGATGGGCTTATTCGAGGAACACATCAAGCGCAGCGCCTGGGTTATTGCGCGATCTACCTGCGAGGTTGCCGAAATTCACTATAACCAGTTCATGGTATTGGCCCGGGAAACACCGGAAATATTGTTTCAATTGTCGTCCCAACTCGCCAGTCGTCTACGCAATACCAGTCGCAAGGTGAGCGACCTGGCATTCATGGACGTAACCGGCCGAGTCGCTCGAACCTTGCTGGATCTGGCCTTCGAACCGGATGCCATTACCCATCCGGATGGGATGCAAATCAAAATCACGCGGCAGGAAATAGCCAAAATTGTCGGGTGTTCGCGCGAAATGGCGGGTCGCGTGATGAAAACTCTGGAAGAAAACGGTTTGATTAGCGCCCACGGAAAAACAGTGGTCGTGTTCGGAACCCGGTAGCCTGCCCAGGAAATCTTTGAATTAATAGCCTGGCGTTATGAGAAAAACAATGCTTTCAAAGCTTCGCCTGGCTTCTCGGCTCGCATAAATGCCTCGCCCACTAGAAACGCATTCACGCCATGAGCGCGCATCAACTGCACGTCTTCCAGGGTTTGTATCCCGCTTTCGGTAACCACGATACAGGAATCGGATAATTGATCGAGCAAGTCGAGGGTAGTCGTCAGGTGGGTCTCGAAGGTTTTTAAATCACGATTGTTTATCCCGACTAATTCAAGCTTGAGGCGCAATGCCCGATCCAGTTCCTGTCGATCGTGCACTTCCACCAGCACGTCCATACCAAGCTCAATTGCCAGATGATAGAGTTCTGCGAGCGGTCCGTCGTCGAGCGCGGCGACAATCAACAAGATGCAATCGGCTCCCAACGCTCTCGCCTGGTACACCTGGTAGGGATCGATAATAAAATCCTTGCGAATCACTGGCAGCAGGCAGGCTTTACGCGCAGCGACCAGGTAATCGTCATGCCCCTGGAAGAAATCTTCGTCGGTTAGCACGGAAAGGCATGCAGCTCCGGCGGCGGCATAAGACTCGGCGATCTTGGCCGGATCAAAATCCTCACGTATCACACCCTTGCTAGGTGAGGCTTTTTTGATTTCGGCTATAACCGCCGATTCACCTCTGGATTGCCTGTCCTGTAAAGATTTGGTAAAGCCACGTGGTGCTGGCGCGACGCGCGCGCGCTGCTGGATTTGCTCGCAGGATATTGACTGCAAGTCCGATTTAATCTCTTCCTGTTTGTGTTGCAATATTTGCGTCAGGATATCTGGCCTCGACTCACCCATAACCCGTTCAATACCTGTTCGACTCTGCGACCAGGCTAGATAACATTTCTGCCGCTTTACCCTCGGCAATAGCCGACTGTGCCTTTTCGACTCCAGCCGAGAGGGTCTCGGTCAGGCCTGATACATAAATTGCCGCACCGGCATTTAAGCAAACGATATCCAGCGCTGGGCCTGGCGTATTGCCGAGTACCGACCGAATCATTGCCAGACTTTGCTCCACGCTGTCTACTTTAAGCTCGCTTGAATCGGCCAGTTCCATGCCGAAATCGGACGGTGACAAGTTATAGCTATTTACCTCGCCACCTTTGAGCTCGGCAACCCGAGTATTGGCAGAGATACTGATTTCGTCCATCCCATCCTCGGCATGAACCACCATCACGTGCCGACTACCGAGTTGCTTGAGCACATGCGCCAGAGGCTCGACTAGTTCACCATCAAAAACACCGATTACCTGATTCGGCGCTCCCGCCGGGTTAGTCAGGGGCCCAAGTATATTAAATATGGTTCGTACAGCCATTTCCCGGCGCGGACCAATCGCGTGGCGCATGGCGCTATGGTGCTTTTGCGCAAACAGGAATCCCACGCCAATCTGTTCGATACAGGATCCGACCTGTTCGGGCTTAATTTCCAGATTTACGCCTGCGGCTTCGAGTACATCTGCACTGCCTGACTTACTCGAAACCGATCGATTCCCGTGCTTGGCCACGCGCGCACCGGCCGCGGCCGCGACTATCGCACTCGCGGTAGAAATATTGAAGCTGCCCGAAGCATCTCCACCAGTGCCGCAGGTATCTACCAGATACTCTGGATCTACCTCAACCCGGGTCGAGAGTTCGCGCATAACCATGACCGCCGCGCTAATTTCATCGACGCTTTCGCCCTTCATGCGTAAACCAACCAGAAACCCCCCGATTTGTGCCGGGGTGCATTCACCGGTCATGATTTCCCGCATCACCGCACTCATGTCTTCGGTACTCAGGTCTTGCCCGGCTACCACCGATTTGATCGCTGCCTGTATGTTCACCAATCCTCCTGTTTATTGTTTTTCGCTACCTGATACTACATTGATAAAAAGTTTTGCAACAGGTCATGCCCATGTTCGGTCAGTATCGATTCGGGATGGAACTGCACCCCTTCTATGCTCAACTCTCTGTGCCTAACCCCCATAATTTCATCGACTGAACCGTCTTTGTTTTCGGTCCAGGCGGTTAACTCGAGACATTCCGGTAGGCTTTTCCTGTCGATAACGAGCGAATGGTAGCGCGTGGCTTCAAACGGGCTGGCTATGCCGGAAAACACTCCAACTCCGGTATGTACGACCATCGATGTCTTCCCATGCATAATTTTTCTAGCGTGAATTATCTTACCGCCATAAACCTGTCCGATGCTTTGATGTCCCAGACATACGCCGAGAATCGGTTTCGCGCCAGCTAATACTTCTATCGCTGCCATCGAAACGCCAGCTTCATTCGGTGTACAGGGTCCTGGGGAAATCATGATATGGCTCGAATCGGTGTGGTGAATTTGTTCCACGCTAATCTGATCGTTTCTGACTACCTCCACCTCAGCCCCCAGTTCTCCAAGATACTGCACCAGGTTATAGGTAAACGAATCGTAGTTATCGATCATCAGTACTTTCATAACGCAGACTCCTGATCATCGGCGCAAGGATCTCTCGCAGGTAACCCCGACTCCGCCATCGCCACTGCCCTGAAGATAGCTCGACCCTTGTTCATTGTTTCCTCCCATTCCTTTTCGGGCACCGAGTCATACACAATTCCAGCACCTACCTGGATATACAGTACCTCGTCCTTGATGACGGCGGTGCGTATCGCTATCGCTGTGTCCATATTACCGCTCCAGGAAATATAACCGACTGCGCCTGAGTAAATTCCACGTTTGACAGGCTCCAGCTCGTCGATAATTTCCATCGCCCTGATTTTTGGCGCACCGGACACGGTTCCGGCTGGAAAGGTCGCACGCAGTACATCCATCGCTGATAAACCCGGCTTTAAGCGACCCTCGACATTAGAAACGATGTGCATTACGTGGGAGTAGCGTTCGACGATCATTTTTTCTGACAAATGCACGCTGCCGGTTACACTCACCCGGCCAGCGTCGTTTCTACCCAGGTCGATGAGCATCAGGTGTTCTGCCAGCTCTTTGGGGTCCTCAAGCAATTCTCGTTCCAGGCTCTGGTCTTGCTTAGGATCACGACCACGCGGTCGAGTCCCTGCGATAGGCCTCACGGTAACGGCCTCATCCTCCAGGCGTACCAGGATTTCGGGTGATGAACCAACCACGAAATGATCACCCAGGTTTAAATAATACATATAGGGAGAAGGATTCAGGCTACGTAACGCGCGATACAGGTCGATTGGCCTGGCCTTGAAGGGAATGGAAAGGCGCTGCGAGAGTACGATCTGCATCGCGTCCCCATCGATTATATATTGCCTGGCTTTTTCGACAGCCTGCTCAAACCCCTGCCGGGTAAATTCAGAAGTAAAGTCATCTTCACCGACCGGTTGCTGGGTTCTTTCGAGGCTCGGATCCAGGCGCGTTTCTATCAGCTTCTGCTCGAGTTCCAGCAATCGCTGTTGCCCCTCTTCCCAGGCCCTGTTTACAGTAGGGTCGACATGCACAATTAGAAACATTCGTGATGCCAGATTATCAAATACAACCAGTTCATCGCTCAACAGCAGCAGGATATCGGGTGTAGCATGCTTGTCCGTATTGGGACATTCGGCCAACTTCGGCTCGATATAGCGGATCGTATCGTAACCGAAGTACCCCACCAGTCCACCGTGAAACTTGGGCAGACAATCAGCTTCGGCGACCCTGAAAAAATTTAGATAGTCTTCAATAAACTGAAGCGGGTCATTGGTGTCTTCCTGGCTCACCACCTGCCCGTCTACCTCAAGCACGGCCCTGTTTCCAAACACCCTCAAGCGTGTATCGCAGGCCAATCCGATAATCGAATATCGGCCCCATTTTTCTCCACCCTGCACCGATTCCAGCAGATAGGTATAGGGCTCGTTGGCAAGTTTCAGGTAGGTACTCAGGGGTGTTTCGAGATCCGCAAGTACTTCGCGCACCAGTGGAATGCGATTATAATCGCGCTTAATTTTATTGAATTGTCGAAGGTTCATGGCAATGACTCAAAACTGTTGAACAGGGTAAACGGAACTACGGTGAAGGCTCACCATCGCCAGCGATAAATGCGTACCTTGTTCAGTTTTAATGTTTGAATCATTGTTTAAATGAGGGTTTCCAACTGAACCATCGAATCTATCACAGCATCTGGCCCATAGCTACGAATATCTTTACCATGATTATAGCCATAACTCATGCAAATAATCTGATATCCGGCGGCTCTTGCCGCATGCAAATCACTGATGGAATCCCCCACCATCAGTCCCTGTATTGGGCTCACCCCCATTTGTTCGGCAGCGATCAACAGCGGTAACGGATCGGGCTTTTTTCTCGCCGTATCGTCCCCGCAGATAGTCAGCTCAAAGTATTCGGTAATCTCAAGATCACGCATCAAAGGCAGGGTAAATTCTCTCGCTTTGTTGGTGACGCAGGCCAGTCGATAACCCCGTCTTTTCAAATAATCGAGGCCGGGTAATACTCCTTCATACAGGCGACTGCGTACCGATATATTTGAAGCGTACAGCGATTTGAACAGGGGCAGCGCACTTTGATATAGGACCGGTTCGGGTTCGCCATCAAACGCATTAACCAGCGCCCGTTTAACCAGTCTTTCGACTCCGTTGCCAATCCAGTGTCGTACCGATTTTTCGCCACGAACCGGCAGTTTTAGTCGCAGCATCGTTTGGTCGATACAATAAGCCAGGTCGGGTATAGTATCGACCAGCGTTCCATCCAGGTCGAACAGCACCATCTCTGGAATTCTGATCAAATA
>CAZJEJ010000036.1:15306-20609 GCA_964544945.1 uncultured Gammaproteobacteria bacterium
CGACCAGCGTTCCATCCAGGTCGAACAGCACCATCTCTGGAATTCTGATCAAATACTAGTGCTCTTTCAACATGATAATTACGGATTCAGAGTCACAGCAACGCGTCAGTGCAAGGCGCAGCTCGCAGGCAAGGTTTATTCCCTTGGCAAGAGTTGAAACGCGGCAATGGCGTGTTGCTGTGACTCCCTTTGGGCAAGGCGGGAAGCGGCCATCTGCAGTGTTGCTTCCCCTTGAAGCAGAATGGCTGCTCCGGCGGGCTAGCGCCTCGCATCTAGCCGCTTCTCGCCTTGCTGAATTCGCAATTATCATGCTGAAAGAGCACCCGCCCTCGCGAGTTCGCCTCTCATTTTGCCAACAATACTGTCGTATCGATTCGGGTCTGCCTGGCTCGAGTGAGCAAAAATTCCAGATCCTGATACAAAGGTATCGGCCCCTGCAGCAGCAATTTCTGCAATATTGTCGACCTTAACGCCACCGTCGACTTCGAGACGTATATCGTATCCGTATTGATCGATTATATTCTTCGCCTCACGCAGTTTATTCAGCGTTGCAGCGATGAAACTTTGCCCGCCAAAACCAGGATTGACCGACATCAGCAAGATCATATCGACCTTGTCGATTACATAGTCTAAATAGGCAAGTGGGGTAGCTGGATTAAATACCAGGCCGGATTTGCACCCACTGTCACGAATCAATCCCAGACTGCGATCAACATGATCAGAAGCTTCGGGGTGGAAGGTAATATAACTTGCACCCGCTTTGGCAAAATCTGGAATAATGCGATCGACCGGCTTGACCATCAGGTGGACATCGATAGGCGCGCTCACCCCATGACTGCGCAAAGCATCGCAAACCAGAGGCCCGATGGTGAGATTCGGTACGTAGTGATTATCCATCACGTCAAAATGGACGATATCGGCGCCCGAGGCGATGACGTTATCGACTTCTTCGCCAAGTCGAGCGAAATTCGCAGACAATATTGACGGGGCGATGAGGTAATCAGCCATGGTTAATATACAATGGGATGAATATGTCTTTCAATGTACACGAAATTACCTCCTGTTACAGCCTGGACACACTCGACGATCTAATACTTTCACAGTGCTAGAGTGCAATAGAAAAAATGACTACCGGCTAGTTTTTTTCTACTAGAGTTTACTTAAGACTGTCTATGTAATCGGCTAAATTATTGATATCTTCGTCGCTAAGCCCGGCTGCCATCGCGTTCATAACAGGACTTTTACGCGCACCACTGCGAAAATCGGTCAGATTTTTACGGACAAAGGCACCATCTCGTCCCTTCAATGTCGGATTAGTCGGCACAACGCTTACCCCACCCGCACCATGGCAGCCAATGCAGCCCCTTGCTGCGAAAAGTGACTGCCCAGCATCCTTATCGGCCTGAGCGGAGGCGCTGAATACCAACACGAACGAAAACACACAAATTGAAACAAATCTCATAAATATCTACTCCAGGGTAGTAAATTTTGCCCTGCCATTGGATAATGGCGGCCAAAAAGTGCGCTATTGTGGCAAAGCCTTTGGTCAATGTAAAGAGTACGGGGGCCGGCTTAATAGGCGCTGAATGCGTAAATATATGATTGATCTAAAAGACTATAACCAGAAAGTTCGCCAGGACCTGACAATCTATTACGAAAGGGATAACCAGTCACTGAAGTTTTATACTACCTGGGGGTTATTTTCGCCACGAGTAATCGACGAGGGTTCACAGTTGCTGCTCAAATACCTCGATATTGAACCGGAATATAATTGCCTCGATCTCGGATGCGGTTACGGCGTACTTGGCCTGTACATGGCCAGGTTGGCGCCCCGAGGACACACGCTGCTTATCGACAAGGATTTTGTCGCGGTCGAATATACGGAAAAGAACCGAGCGCTCAATAAAATCAATAACGCCAGTTGTTTGCTGAGTAATGGTTTTGACCGTATCCCGAAACAGCAATTTGACTTGATCGTCTCGAATATTCCGGCCAAGGTAGGCAAGGAAATGCTCTATATTTATCTATTCGATGCACTCGAGTATCTGAAACCAGGCGGATCCTTTTATATCGTCACGATCACGGGTCTACGCCAGTTTTTCAAGCGCGGCCTCCACGAGGTATTTGGACATTACGAAAAAATTAAGCAGGGTAAGACCTATACCGTCGCCCGCGGTGTAAAGCGGGATTAAGGGCACTCTAAGTAATTTGGTGTTGCAATTTCACCAGTAACTCAAGCGCCTGGTCAGTGTCCTGTGCCAGGTAATTAATATGCCCCATCTTACGCCCGGGTCGAGCCTCGGTTTTTTCATACAGGTGTAACTTTGCATTGTCCTGCTGTAATACCCTGTCCCAGGCGGGTTCCCCCTGGTCGGGCCAGATATCACCAAGAATATTCCACATTGCCACGGCACTATGCTGCTTGCTCGAGCCAGCCGGTAAGCCACACATCATGCGCACCTGTTGTTCAAACTGCGAGGTTACGCAGGCATCGAGCGTGTAGTGACCCGAATTGTGAGGCCGCGGAGCCATTTCGTTCACCAATACTTTATTGTCTGACGATATAAAAAACTCCACTGCTAGCACACCGCAATAATCCAGGCTATCGGCGATACGGCGGGCGGCCGACCGGACTTCTGCCACAAGTGATTGAGTTAACTCAGCCGGTGCGATAGAAATATCGAGTATGCCGTTACGGTGCCGGTTTTCAGACAACGGGAAACAGTCGATATCGCCATCCTGGCTTCTGCACAACACCGCCGAGACTTCTTTGGCGAGATCAATTTTTTTCTCCAGCACACTTTGGCGCCCGCCAACACGAGCAAAAGCCTGCGATACTTCATCGAACGATTTACATTCTATCTGCCCCTTGCCATCGTAGCCCAGTGTGGCTGTTTTCAATATTGCCGGGAATTCGAAATTTTCTGCCAGTGCAATATCGCCTGCTGATTCAATCGCGATATAGGGTACGGTACATAACCCGATCGAGGTAAAAAAGTCCTTTTCACTGAGCCGGTTTTGAGCGATACGCAATGCACTGGCAGACGGGTGTACCGGACGCGATTTGGCCAGGTATTCGAGTGATTCGGCTGGAATATTTTCAAACTCGGTACTTATCGCAGCGCATCGTCCGGCCAGAGTGTCGAGCGCTTCGCGATCGGTAAAAGATGCCAGTATGTGCTCGCTCGCCATACCGCCAGCCGGGCTATTGATATCCGGGTCTAGCACGACAACGGGGTAACCCATCGTTCTCGCCGCCGTGACAAACATGCGACCAAGCTGGCCTCCACCAAGCATTCCGAGCGTATTACCGGGAAGGATCGCCATCAATCAGTGTGCGGCGGCAGGGTTTTTTGGAGAACGGCGTCACGCTGGTTCGAGCGAAACTCGTCGAGTTGGGTTAGGAGTGCCGGATCGCTCATTGCCAGCATCGATACTGCAAACAACGCCGCGTTAACCGCGCCAGCTTTACCAATGGCAAAGGTGGCAACCGGAACTCCCCTGGGCATCTGAACGATCGACAACAGTGAATCCTCACCCCGTAAATGCTCGCTGGGTACGGGCACCCCTAAAACCGGGACTGTAGTATTTGCTGCCAGCATGCCCGGCAGATGTGCGGCGCCACCGGCCCCGGCGATAATACAGGCAAAGGATTTTTCACTGGCACTTTTTGCAAACTCAACGAGTAAATCGGGCGTACGGTGCGCAGAAACTACTCGGGTCAGGTGACTGATCCCGAAGCGATTCAGATATTCGACCGTATGTTGCATCACCGACCAATCGCTATCGCTGCCCATTACCACTGCAACTACTGGTTTCGACATGCTTATCTCCGAGTATTCCTGAAAAAGCGAGCGATTATACTACTTTTTCCGCGGGAAAAACTAATCCGGCAAAACCAATATGGTATGATTCTGGCCTCTAATTACACTCCCAATATTCGCCTGATTAATACCCAAACAATGAGTACTTACCAGACATTGCCCGGCATTTTAGAAACCAGTATCGCTAATCTGGAATTGATCACCAGAGGCAAGGTGCGAGACATCTACCGCATCGACGATGACAACATGTTGATCGTGACCACCGACCGCCTGTCCGCGTTCGACGTAGTATTTCCGCAACCTGTTCCGCAAAAGGGTGCGTTGCTCACGCAAGTTTCCAATTTCTGGTTTGCCAGAACTGGCGATATCGTTACCAATCATCTGAGCGATCTGAATTTAAGCGACTACGTATCGGAACAGGATTACGAACTATTAAAGTCGCGTTCGATTATGGTTCGTCGAATGAAAACGCTGCCGGTCGAGGCGATCGTGCGGGGGTATGTTATCGGCTCAGGATGGAAAGATTACCAGTCGACAGGAAAGATATGTGGTATTCGATTACCACCTGGCTTGCAACAGGCGGCGCAATTGCCCGAACCGATATTCACACCCTCAACCAAGGCTGCTGTCGGCGATCACGATATCAATGTCAGCTTTGAACACACGGTTGATTTAATCGGTGAAGAAAGAGCCGAAGAAATTCGGGATGTCAGTATTCGCCTCTACCAGTACGCTGCCGAATACGCGCGTGAACGCGGCATCATCATCGCCGATACCAAGTTTGAGTTCGGGCTCGACGATAAGGATAATCTGGTATTGATCGACGAAATCCTGACACCGGATTCGTCCAGATTCTGGCCAGCCGATCAATATCGCCCTGGTATCAGCCCCCCCAGTTTCGACAAGCAGTTTATTCGCGATTACCTCGAAACCCTCCACTGGGACAAAACCCCACCTGCGCCCGATATCCCACAGGAAATCATCGAAAAGACACGGCAAAAATACCAGGAAGCGCACGATATTTTGACTGGAAACTAAACTCTGGAAAGTGTAACCACCGGTATACTATTACAGGAACGCCGTGAACCCCTCCCTGGGGGCTCGTGCGCGACATCCATGTCGCACAACGTCCTGTAATAATATACCGATGGTTACGCATCAATAGTGAGGCTATCTCGGGGGGATGGGCTCAAAACCTTATTCTTCAGGGATGAGACCTGTAGGGCCGAATTTATTCGGCCGGTTTCGCTGGAAATTATTGGCCGAATGAATTCGGCCCTACAGATATTAACAATTCTTTAAATTTTATCCCTGCGCCTTTTGCAGCGCCTGATCCAGATCCCATTTATCGAAAATAACTCTTAATACCCCCAGAATCTGAAGAACCAGAACCCCTCACCAGAACTTCTGAATAGCGAGAAAAAATAGAGGTATTAGTGATGAGTGAGAGATATACAAGCGTTTGGGATGCATTAACCG
>CAZJEJ010000037.1:0-10870 GCA_964544945.1 uncultured Gammaproteobacteria bacterium
ATGTACAAGGGACTTTCACCCTATAAGATTGTGCCCATGCCGGGCACACACAAATAGCTGCACCGGACAATTCAAAGCGGCACTTATTTTGCTAAAAAAGCAGCAAAAACGTGCCACTTCGAATTGCCGGTGAGCAAGGCGTTATGATTTTTAGGCCTACCTTGATCAAATTGAAATCATATGTACAATGTATGTATGAATCAATTGAAATTTGAATGGGACAAGCGAAAAGAAAACGCCAACCTGAAGAAGCATGGCATTTCTTTCGAAGAAGCCCGTACCACGTTTTACGACGAAAATGCGGTTCAATTTTTTGATCCTGACCATTCAGATGAAGAAGATCGTTTCATATTGCTGGGTATTAGTCACAAACTAAATACTTTGGTCGTTTGTCACTGTTTCAGAGAGCAAGAAACGTCAGTCAGAATCATCTCTGCTAGAAAGGCAGATAAGGATGAAGAAAGTTTTTACTGGAGTTACCGGAAATGAGAAAACATTACGATTTTTCTAAGATGAAAGGGAAGAAGAATCCCTATATTAAATACTTAAAACAGCCTGTCACTATGCGCCTGGACAAGGACTCTGTTGATTATTTCAAGTCCCTGGCAGAGGAGTCTGGCATTCCCTACCAAACATTAATCAATTTATATCTTAGGGATTGTGCAACTAGTGAACGAAAGCTTGATATGAAGTGGAAATAAAAAATAAAACAAGAAGAACTATACAAGGCAAATTCACTCGGACAGTCAAAAGCGTCGCTTCGCTCCGTTTTTCTGCCAGTGATTTGCGACGTTAGGTTTATCAAAGACCAAGAGAATAATCTTATTTATCAATTAGCATAGGAAAAAACATGGACTGGAATGTATATCTCTCTGGTGAAATACATAGTGACTGGAGACAACGGTTAAAAGATGGTTGTGAGGCGCACAATCTGTCTATTATATTCACATCTGCTGTCACAGATCATCAAGCAAGCGACGGTGCGGGAGATTTGCTTGGTGCAGAAGATAACAACTTTTGGCGTGATCACAAATCAGCGAAAGTTAATGCAATAAGAACTAAAACACTTATTGAAAACTGTGATGTAGCCGTAGTCCGTTTCGGAGACAAGTATAAACAGTGGAATGCTGCTTTTGATGCTGGTTATTGTGCCGCATTAGGTACACCCTACATCACCCTTCATAGCGAGGATATAATACATCCCCTCAAGGAAGTCGATGCTTCGGCAATGGCATGGGCCACGACACCAGAGCAAGTTGTAGAAATACTAAAATATGTTATTACCAAAGAATGAAACCTACAGATATTAACAATTCTTTAAATTTTATCCCTGCGCCTTTTGCAACGCCTGATCGAGATCCCAGAGGATATCGTCCAGGGTTTCCAGCCCTACCGAAATGCGGATCATATCCGGGGTGACGCCTGCTGAATCCAGTTGCTCTTCGCTGAGCTGGCGATGGGTGGTGGACGCGGGATGTATCACCAGGGTCTTCGCATCGCCGACGTTGGCGAGATGGCTCAGAAACTGGACACCCTCGATAAAATTTGTTCCCGCTTCCTTGCCTCCCTTGATACCGAAACACATGATCGAACCAGCGCCTTTTGGCAGGTATTTTTGTGCCAATGAGTAATATTGACTGTCTTTGAGCCCTGCGTAGTTCACCCAGGAAACGCTCGGATGATCTTGTAGGAAATTCGCCACGCCGACAGCATTTTCAACATGGCGATCCATTCGCACATGCAGGGTTTCGAGTCCCTGTAATAGCATGAATGAATTGAATGGACTCGCGGCTGGCCCCATCGTGCGCAGGGTTTCGCATCGCGCCTTCATGGTAAATCCGAAATCGCCAAAGGTTTCGTAAAACTTGATACCGTGATAACCGGCCGAGGGTTCGACCATGCCAGGGAAATTGCCATTGGCCCAGTCAAATTTACCCGATTCGATGATGACACCGCCCATGGTGGTACCGTGCCCCCCGATAAACTTGGTTGCCGAGTGCACCACGATATCCGCACCGAAATCGATCGGCCGGCACAGGTAGGGCGTAGCAAAGGTGCTGTCTACAATGAGGGGAATACCTGCATCCCTGGCGACAGCGCTCACAGACTCGATATCGAGCACGTTGTTCGACGGGTTGCCGATAATTTCGGCATAGAGTGCTTTCGTTTTGGGGGTGATCGCCTTACGAAAATTTTCCGGGTCATCGGAATCGACAAAACGGGTTTCGATACCCAGTTTACGAAAGGTCACGTCGAATTGTGAATAGGTGCCACCGTATAAGGTTCGCGCTGATACCAGTTCGTCGCCCTGTTCCATCAATGTAAGCAATGCCGTAGTTTGCGCGGCCATCCCCGTACAAACTGCGAGCGCCGCGCGACCATTTTCAAGCGCCGCCATACGTTCCTCGAATACAGCAGTCGTTGGGTTGGTCAGGCGCGTATAGGTATTGCCGAAGGTTTGCAGGTTAAACAGGCTGGCGGCATGATCGGCGTCGTTGAAAACATAGGAAGCTGTCTGGTAGATAGGTACCGCCCGAGCGCCCGTTGCCGCGTCTGGAATTTGTCCTGCATGCAGGCAAAGTGTCTCGATTCCAAATTCTCTGTCGGCCATAATTTTGCTCCGGAATTCCGGGTTACTCAGGGAT
This sequence comes from uncultured Gammaproteobacteria bacterium, assembly GCA_964544945.1. Lineage (GTDB taxonomy): Bacteria > Pseudomonadota > Gammaproteobacteria. The sequence continues at coordinate 2,646 of CAZJEJ010000037.1, forward strand.
TAATAAATAAAGGACGTTTGGAGGTAATGATTTTGGTATTCACACCGATGGTATTGAGCCCTCCAAACAGCCGGGCATACTCGATCTTGATACACCGGTTCATTACTACTTCCAGGTCGGCATCACGCGCCTTCTGCGCGGCTTGTTGGTTGACAATACCCAACTGCATCCAAACTACCCTGGCTCCTATAGCGATCGCCGAGTCTACGAAAGGCTCTATGCGATCGGCCCTTTGAAACAGATCGACGATGTCCACCGGTTGGGGAATAGATTCGAGGTCTGGATAACACTTTTGCCCCAGTATTTCATCGTACCTGGGATTAACCGGGACCACCTCGAATTTTCGATCGAGCAGATACTTGGCCACAAAATTGCTGGGGCGAGACCAGTCCGCTGAGAGGCCGACCATTGCCACGGTCCTGTATTCCCGCAAAATTCGACGCAAATCGTTACTATCAGTCATGTTTTTAATTCCAGAGCCTGCTGACGCAGAGCGAATTTCTGAACCTTGCCGGTCGATGTCTTCTGCAACGGACCAAAAACAACCCTGCTCGGCGCCTTGAAGTGAGCCATATTGTCACGGCAAAACTCGATAATATCGCTTTCACTGACCTGATTAAAATTATCGCGTAATGTCACGAACGCACAGGGAGTTTCACCCCATTTTTCGTCCGGCCTGGCCACCACTGCGGCCTCCATCACTGCCGGGTGACGGTATAGCGTTTTTTCGATTTCTATACTGGAAATATTTTCTCCACCGGAAATAATGATGTCCTTGGATCGGTCCTTGATCTCTATATAACCATCTTCATGGCAAACCGCGAGGTCGCCGCTATGAAACCATCCACCGTCAAAGGCCTTCTCGGTCGCCTGCGAATTTTTTAAATATCCCTTCATCACGATATTGCCTCGAAACATAATTTCACCAACGCTTTCACCGTCGTGTGGAACAGGTTCCAGGGTCTCCGGGTTCAGTACTTCGAGTTGTTCCAGCATCGGATAACGCACGCCCTGGCGGGACTTTAATTCGGCCTGCTCGGTCATCGGCAAAGCGTCCCACTCTTCGTGCCAGGCACACACGACTGCCGGGCCGTATACTTCGGTGAGCCCATAGGCGTGAGTTACCTTGAAACCCAAATTTTCCATCGACTCCAGTATTGCCGGAGGTGGTGCAGAAGCCGCAGTCATTACATTCACCCGATGCGAAATATCCTTTTTCAAATCATCGTCAGCATTTGCCATCAGGCTTAATACTATGGGCGCCCCACACAGGTGTGTCACTTTTTCCTGCTTGATCAGATTAAATATCGAGTCAGCCTGCACCGCGCGCAGGCATACATTGGTGCCGTTCAACGCAGCGATGGTCCAGGGGAAACACCAGCCATTGCAGTGAAACATTGGCAAAGTCCACAGATAAACTGGATAAGTAGACATATCCCACGACATGATATTCGACACTGCATTCAAATGCGCACCACGATGGTGCGTCACCACACCTTTGGGATCACCCGTGGTTCCCGAGGTGTAACACAACGCGATCGCCTGCCATTCGTCTTTCGGCAAGTGCCATTCAAAACCCTCATCACCCTGTAGCAGAAATTCCTCGTATTCCAGTTCCCCGATAAAATCGCCTTCCTTGACCGCAGGGTCGTCGACATCGATTACCAGTGGCCTGTCTTCTAACTGCTGTAATGCTGCCTGCACAGTCGAGGAGAACTCACGGTCGGTCAATAATACTTTCGCCTCTCCATGCCTGAGCATGAAGGCTATCGCGTCTGCGTCAAGGCGTATATTGAGTGCATTTAAAACTGCCCCGAGCATCGGCACTGCAAAGTGAGCCTCGCACATAGCGGGAATATTCGGCAACATGACCGCGACCGTATCACCCTCTCCAACCCCACGCTGATTCAGTGCGGATGCGAGTCTACGGCAACGGGCGTAGGTCTCAGACCAACTTTGACGCATCTCGCCATACACCACAGCGAGTCGGTCTGGATAGACATAAGCCGCCCGCTCAATGAAGGTCAGTGGCGATAGCGGGGTAAAATTAGCTTCATTCTTATCCAGCCCGGATTGATAGTAACTGGTATTACTCATTTTTTACCTTTTAGTGTTATCGCCCAGACCATTTCGGCTTGCGCTTCTCGATAAAGGCATCGATACCCTCGCGCGCGTCCTCACTGTCCATATTACAAGTCATCCTTTCCCCGGCAAATTCGTAAGCCTCTGCCAGTTCCATATCCAATTGGCGGTAAAACATCTGTTTGCCAAGCGAAATCGCCAGTGATGATTTGTCGATTATTTTTTGCGCCATCGCCCGGGTGGCCGCCGCGAGCTCGTCACCCACGACTACCTGGTTAAGCAGGCCGTAATCCAGTGCGGTTTGCGCGTTGATGAAGTCACCGGTCAACAGCATATGCATCGCCTGTTTGCGTGACAGGTTACGGCTCAGAGGAACAGACGGTGTGGAACAAAACAGACCCGCATTGATACCCGATACGGCAAACCGCGATTCCTCACTCGCCACGGCCAGGTCGCAGGCCGCAACCAACTGACAGCCCGCCGCGGTAGCGATACCGTTGACTTGCGCAATCACCGGTTTCGAAATCTGGTTGATGGTGATCATCACCCGACTGCATCGCTCGAACAACGCCTGATGGAAAGACCTGTCTTCGCTGGATCGCATCTGTTTTAAATCGTGGCCTGCGCAAAATGCCTTTCCCTGTGCGGCAATAATGATGACACGAATATCGTCATCGTTGGCGATGTCGTCCAGCGCCTGCTGTAATTCCATCAGCATCTCGCTCGATAGCGGGTTGTACTGCCGCGGCCGATTTAGTGTCAGGGTGGCAATTCCATCCCGGGTTTCACGCAATAGGAAGGGTTGTTCGATTACATCATTAGCGATAGCACTCATTTTGAAACCTCTTCTTGCCTGGTTGAACAATACGTTTCTAGAATAACGATGGCCCTGTTACCAGCGACATCTTTAAATGCTCGTGAGAAGTATAAAAGGGCTTGTTGCTAGAGTCGACGGTTAATCCATGCGATGCACTTCGCCTGTTACCCTGCTCAAGCTAGAAATATTTCGCCAGCTCGAGCAGTAAAAAATCATCCTTCTCAAAGGCGAAGAGCGGATCGGCCGGATCGATGTTTGAAAACAACTGCAATTCAATCGTGCCCTTCCAGCTATCACCGATGCGCCGATTACCCTCGAGTCGAAACGACTGGCTACCCTTCTCGGTATCGTAGAATACGCCGACAAGGAGCTCGCTGCTTTGTACATCGTTAAATGCCAGTCGCGCGCCCAGAAATAAATCGCGATCAAAAACACCCCGGTCACCCGGGCCACGGCTATCGTATGAATATTCGGCAATACTGCCAAGGTCGATATCGGTTTCAAAAATTCGGTAAAAAGTGTACTCAAAACCGCCAGTCAAAGCCTGGAATGACGGTGCTTCAGTATCGCGATGAATTAACTCCAGTTTCCAGATCCAGTCTTCGTAAATCAATTGTGCATCCAGCGCAAGCTGGGTCATCTGGGTATATCGCGGTATGAATACATTATTGCCATTGCTATCGATACCCGGCAACAATTGCGGATCGCGATTTGTCCCTTTGAATAGAGAGATGCCAAGATCAAGATCATCGTAGGTTTGCGAAAATCGGATCGCAAAATCGACATGCCTGTCTTTATCGGACGATTCATACTGTGCCTGGTCGGTATCCACCACCAGCGGTAATCGCGGGCGCCCTTTGACTCCCCGAAATGTGCGTTCGCGAAATCCTGGCAGTACCAGAAAATCGAGCACACCCCAGTCTTCGTAGTGTTTTAAATGCACCATTGGTTGTCCGAGCTTGTCTTCCCCATCGACGCCTTCGACCTGATCGATCTGGTTGATCACATCGACCAGGTGTTGCGACTCGGTGACACCCCAGAACATGGTGTTGATACCCACGCGCCACTCGTTATCGCCATCGAGGTGCAACCAATACAATTCGCGAATATCGGCGTGCTCACGCCCATCGTCCCGGTTATCCGCGCGTAGAAAAACCTCCGCGCTCCAGGCGTCGTCGCCATCGTTCCAGTCACCGGTCCATTTGGGCTTGAATGAAATTGTCAGGTTATCGTCTATCTGCCCTGGATCGAGCCCCGATTCGCTGAATGTCAGCGATTCAACGGCAATGTTACCCGAAAAATCCTGCGCTACCGATAAACCCGAAAAAGCGACCAGCAGGAACGAACAAACGCTGCGCCTCATCGAGGCTATTTCAGTCGCTTCAAAGATTGTGAACGAAAATCCCGATCACCTAGGCCGGTTTTAAACTCGTAATCGGTCCATTCGAGAGTGGTACTTTTACCGGTTAAATGATTCACCATCTCCATCTTTCCGGGGCGCCAGTAGTGCCCGAGGTACTGCTTAAAATCACTCGCGATCAGCGTTTTTAGCAGGGCTTTCTTGCGATCGTAAAAATCCACCTTAACGAGCCGGTAGGCTTCCTTGTCGAGCCATGATATCTGACTGGTATAGCCCGAATATTTGTAGGCGGGTTTACGTTCGATCACGTAACACTCCCAGTCGCCACAGGATTCCTCGCGTAGATATTTATAGCTGTATTTTTCAATTTCCTGTGACCCCAGGTCTTCAAAAGCGAAGGTACTGCCCATAAAAGGCCCTGACTTGTTGCGCGAGCTGATGCGTTTTACTTTTTTCAGGGCGGGCAGGTATAACCACTGATCATCCGGTTCGAGCCCGTGCGAAAACGTCAGCATCGCTGTACCCTTTACGTCCGCTGGCACGTCGAAAATCGACAGGCTCTTATCGCCGTCACCTTCGACTTCGAGGGCTTTAATGCGGATCTGGCGGGTCGAGGTTTTGCCATTTTTGGATTTCAGAATCATCGTCATATTCGCTGTGTAATTGCCGAATCCGCTGTCGAATGCTTTTGCCGCCTGCGCGATTTCTAAGCCCTTTTGTTCAGCAGACTGCGCCAACACTAGTGAAGGTGATACCGTCAGAGTAAGAATTGCGGCAAATATCGCGTTTACGTTAAGCATTGGCTTGCTCCTTGCCATCGAAGGCCATTAACAGTGGGGGTAACAATAGAAAATCGGCCGCGATTGCAAAGGTGATCGTCACCGCAGTCATAATCGCCATGTTGGAATTTAGCTGGAATGCCGAGAAAGTCAGCACAAAAAACCCAGCAACCAGTACGATCGAAGTGACGATCAACGCGAGCCCCACGGTATTGAACGCATAACGTACTGCATCCTGCGCATTCAGGCCTTTTTCGCGTCGGGCGCGCAGATACTTACTCAGAAAGTGAACCGTGTCATCGACCACGATCCCGAGCGTCATACTGGTAACTACGGACAACGCGAGACCGACCTGTCCAACCACGATACCCCAGGCGCCAAAGGCCAGCGCTGCTGGAATCAGGTTCGGGATCAGGCTGATTAAGCCGATTTTGAATGCCTTCAATGCGAAGACCAATATTCCTGATATCAGGAGCAGTGCTACTGTGGTGCCTAACAACATACTCTCGATATTGCGCTTGCTGATATTACTGAACATGATGGTCGGGCTCGCACCATCGTTTTGCATGCTGACCTGCACATTGGCCTTTAACCATTGCTGTGCACGCTCTTCGAGTGCGAGCACCGTTTTGGTCGTCATATTGTACAACATGACAGTCATGCGCGTGGCTGACTTGTCGATATTGATCTGGTTTGTTAAATCGAGCCCGTAGGGCAGAGACATTTCGTATAGCAGTAAATACTGCGCGGAGAGTTCACGTTCCCCCGGTAATTTATACCAGGACTGATCATCGCCGTGCATACTACGATTGAGCCGCTTGAAAGTATCCGAAATGACATTGACGTGAATGACTTCTGGTTGTTCGCGATACCAGTTGGCGAAATTTTCTATATTTTGTTGAAAGTCGGGATCACTCACACCGCCGTCCACTCCCGACTCGAGCGAATAATCGACCAGATACAGACCAGCCAGATTCTTCGAGGCAAAATCCGCATCGCGACGAAACTCGATCTTTTCGCTGAAGTATTTGACGAAATCATCATTGAGTTCGTTTTGTGGTATGAATGAAATCAGTGCAATACTGAAAACACCCATCCCGAGCAACAGCTTCGATCGTTTGGCAATGACAAAATCGGCAAAGCGCATCATAGCCTGACTGGAAGCAGTCTCCCTGGCTAGTTGCTTGCCAGGTAATAGCATCATCACCGCCGGTAAAAAAGTGACACTGAGTGCGAATGCAACCATCACACCCATGGCGACGATATTGCCTAGATCGTGAAACGGTGGCGCATCGGAAAAATTCATACTCAAAAAACCGATTGCAGTGGTCAGACTAGTCAGAAACACCGGCTGCATGTTAATACGGATACTATCGACCATCGCCTCATACTTACTCTCGCCACGCTGCATCTCAAGTACATAACTCATCAACACGTGCACACTATGCGCGATCGACATGGTTGGGATGATCATAATGGCTGCAAACGAGGGCGGCGTGAGTGCAATACCCAGCCAGCCTGCCATGCCCATCGCGCCGACGATGGAAAAAATTATGATCACAAAGGTTGCGAAAGTGCCGCTGAGTCCCTTGACCCAGAAAAATAGCACCACGATAAAAACCAGCAGCATCAGGGGGAACAGGGTCGACATATCGTATTGACTGGCTTCTGGAAATGCCTGGTTCATCATGATGATGCCTGTCAGCTTGACGTCGATATCGGGGTAAGCCTGGCGGAATTCCTCGCGCAAGTTACGGATAAAATCGACCACTTCCGGGTTTTCGACTATCGGATCGATACCGGGTAATTCGATGGTGATATTGATACCCGTCACATGCGCTAACGGTGAAATCAGACGATTGATCAGTACCGGTTCGTTCAATGCTATATCGCGAATGCGAGCAAGCTCGTCGGCACTCATGTTGCCCGGCTCGTAGGCGAGGTCCTGCACCAGCAGGTCGTCTTCCACGGCGGACGTATGCTGGTAATTCGTCAGCGACTCGACGCGGGTCGAATACGGGGTTTCCCAGGCGCGCTCGGTCAACCAGGATACCGCTTCGAGGGTCTTGTTGGTAAATACTTTACCGTCTTTGGGCACCAGCAGAAACATCACATTATCATTTTTCGAATAGGTGTCCTGAAGATTTTCGAATGCAACCAACTGCGGATTATCTTCACCGAAAAATACCCGGTAATCGTTGGTAAAGGTTAGGTTTTTAGCACCCGCACCCATCGCCATGACAACGATAATGCTGAGGATTACCGTGATTACTCTTTTTTTGATAATCCATTTTGCGTAATTTTTAACCATGTTATTTCACTGTTTCCTTAATCAATTGCAAATATTGAACCAGGCCGCTACCACAGAGACGAAGCTTGTTGAGATCCTGCGCTACCTTGGCGACTATTATCGAGCCTTCTATGGTTGCCACAATCATTTCGGCAAGGGCTTCGGGGTCGATTTGCTCGATAATTTGCCCCGAGTCCCTGGCCTCGATCATCAGGTCGGTGATCGACTGTTGCCATTTGTGGTAAATTTCGGTCAACCGAACCCTGAACCCTTCGTCAATCGGCGCCATTTCCTGCGCCAGGTTGGTGAGCGGACAACCGAGTTCGATATCGGTCATCGAAAAAGTCTCACCCGCGCTTTGAATAAGCTCGATAATTCCCTCGATCGGATTATCGAAATGTTGCAGTGGCTGAATAAAACCGAGATCAATGCGTGGTGCAATTACTTCATCGACTACCGCGTACCCCAGCTCAAGCTTGTTTGGAAAATGGTGATAAAGCGCACCCTTGGTAACCCCGGTATGCGCAAGTATATTGCGCAGGCTGGCCGCCTGGAAGCCCTGGCAATGGATTTCCCTGTAGGCGGCGAATAATATTTTGCCCCGCGTATCCGGCTCGCGGTTTTCCAGCGGGTGCCACCAATACACATCGTTGTCGGTTAAATCACTCATCGAGCCTCATACATACCAAGCGGTATGTTTTATAATACCGACCGGTATGTATGTCAATAGTATTTTGCGGAATTTTTGATTTTCAGGAAATTTTCTTCGGCTATTTGTCAGCCGAATGAAGACGCACTTATGCCAGACAGTTTCATTTGAAACCAAAGCGAGTATCGCGTTGCCAGAATTAGTGGCTCGTAGACAAACAGTACTCGTGCGAATAATCGGCCAAAGTA
>CAZJEJ010000037.1:10970-13389 GCA_964544945.1 uncultured Gammaproteobacteria bacterium
CCAGAATTAGTGGCTCGTAGACAAACAGTACTCGTGCGAATAATCGGCCAAAGTATCGATAAGACCGCAGTGCGCCACATTGCCCCCGTTGCACGCGATAATCATATGTTCCAGCTCAGCTTTCAGAGCCGTTAGTTGAGCAATCTTTTGATTCACACCTTCCAGATGCTTCTTTGATATAAGCGTAGCTGATTCGCAGGAACTCTCGGGTTGATCGGTTAATTCCAGCAATTCGCGAATCGCCGATTGGGGAAACCCTAGCTCCCTGCAATGCAGGATAAACGCCAACCGCGCCTTGTGAGCGGGTTCGAACATCCGTGTATTTCCTTCCGAGCGACCCGGTTCGGGCAATAAACCAATATTTTCGTAATATCGAATCGTGGGAATCTTACAGCCCGTCTCCCGCGCCAGTTGACCGATAGTAATCCTCGTACTAGACATTACACTTACCCCTTGCATCTATAGTTACTATAGATGTTATATTTGCCCCCTTAGAATTGCAAGTATTAAAGAAGGAGATTTACCGATGGTTGGTTGTTGTAGCAGTAATGTCAAATTTGATGGTCTCGATGCAACCTACAAACGAATATTGTGGGTAGTGATCGGCATCAATGGTGTGATGTTTCTGGTCGAGATGAGCACTGGCTTCCTGGCCGGTTCGCAAGCATTGAAGGCCGACGCGCTTGACTTTCTGGGCGATACGGTCACTTACGCTATCACCCTTCTGGTGATAGGCAAGGCACTCGTATGGCGCTCCCGGGCCGCACTCTTAAAAGGGGTGAGTCTGGGCTTGATGGGAGTCTGGGTACTCGGCTCGACCGCTTACCAGGTTTTATCCAGTGATATTCCGCAGGCACAGATGATGGGATCGATCGGCCTGCTGGCACTGGTCGCAAATCTGTCCAGCGTCCTTCTGTTGCTAAAGTATCGTAACGGGGACGCCAATGTCAGATCAGTATGGTTATGCAGCCGAAACGATGCGATCGGTAATCTCGCTGTCATCATTGCCGCGAGCGGTGTATGGGCCACGAATTCTGGTTATCCAGATCTTATCGTTGCTGCAGGGATCGCGAGTCTGTTCCTGTGGTCCTCCTTTCAAATAGTGCAACAATCACTCGGGGAGCTGCGCAATCCCGAAATGGATCTCCCCTATAGCGGTGGGCACTCATCCTGATTTTGCCACAAAGCGCAAAGATATAAGCATCGCCGTAGATATTGGAATCGTCATCAAGGCCGACATGATTCATCATGTGGCTGCTGAAAATGCCTTGTCCCGATTGTTCTGGAATGGGCATCAAACTCCCGGGTGAATATACCCGCCCCGCAAACAGGATTTAATGGTTTAGCCTCAGGTAGTTAGTGCAGAAAAAACCATCGGTAACCTTTCGGGCAATCGTTCGACATCCTCCACAATCGAATAATTGTTTTCTCCGAATATGCGTGCTACATATCGATCGGCGTCTGAGTCTAGCGTGAGACAATAGGTATAAACTCCCTGCCTGGCCAATTCCTCGACCGCTTTTTTGGCATCGTGTCTAAGATATTGTGGATCGCGTTCATCTATATCGGCTGGTTCACCATCGGTCACCAGCAACACGAGGCGTTTTGCAGCATTTTGTTGCTGTAAATGCGAACCTGCGTGCCGCAGAGCTGCGCCCATACGCGTTGATAATCCGCCACTCATCCCGGCCAGTCGAGATTTGGCTTCAGCATCGTACCTCTGGTTAAAATCTTTAAATCGATAATATTGGACATCATGTCGGCCATTCGACGCAAAGCCATGCACCGCAAAAGTATCACCAATGGCATCGATTGCCCATGACAACAAACCCGTAGCCTCACGCGTCACACTCAGGATACTGGGCGCATCGTCATAATCTTCGTCACCTTCGGCTATATCACCAATTTTTTCGTTGGTTGATTCCGATAAATCCATGAGAACCAGTATGGCAAGATCCCGAGTATGGCGTGTGATTCGAATATTGATTCGTGGGTCAGGCATAACGCCTCGGCGAATATCGGTCATGGCGCGAACAGCCGCATTCAAATCCATCTCCTCACCTTCTTCATAACCCCGGCGCCGCACTATACCCTGAGGCTGCAAGGCATCGATCAGGTGCTTAATTCGAGCTGCAATCGGTTTGTGCCGAGCGAGTATTTCATCCATGACATCCGAATTACCCCTGGGCTGGCGGTGTTCGACTACCGTAGCCCAATCAGGCCGCGCTAATTGCACCTGATAATCCCATTCATCGTAATGATAGGGTTGCGAAACGGGTTCTTTACCTTCCCTCTCATTTATTGTACAAGCTTCCTGGTCAAGCCAAAATGGGGTCGACAATGTCCAGATTTCTTGCGCATCATCACCCGTCAGCCCGCAATCGAGGGTATTGACCATTTCCATTACCTGAACGTTGCG
>CAZJEJ010000037.1:13489-20379 GCA_964544945.1 uncultured Gammaproteobacteria bacterium
GTATCTTCATTCGAGGAATAATATGCGATGAAAAAACGAGCCCAGAGCTTTTTCAGACCCGGAAACTCCCGTATCGCCAGATACTCGACTCGTGCATCTTCGAATATTCCAACGAACTGCATTTGCGCCGGGGATAACCGCTCCGCGCTCATAGCCTGTTCGGTATAGACCATGTGTGCTGCACAGTGCGCCGCCGATGCACGAAATATCTCTAGTCCCTGAATGTCATGAAACGAGTCAAATGCGTCTGGCAGATATATCTGGAAATTTTCAATATAAGGCCGCAAACCTTCCCTGTTTTCGTAATCACCCGATGTGGGTCGCATAAAAAAGGCTCGGCCCCAAAGGGCGCGTAAATAGAAATTTAACTTTCTTTGATTATTTATCAATAAAGATCCGCGCCGCTCCTTTTGCAATACGGAACGTGAAGACTCAGTTTTCAATGCAAAGTAAGCCAGTTGACTATCGAAATCGCGCGCATGTGTCTGCGCGCCCCATAACGCCCAACGCCTCAAACCACCTAGAGTTAACTTATGCAACAATTCATCTAGATTTTCTATCATCGGTCGCAATCCGCGAGGAGATTTTCCGGCCAGGATGTGGAGTAATTTAAGATAGCCACGGACGACTTCCGCATCGCCCAGCCGACGCGATGCTAAAGACATTTCAGACAGTATCAGGGTAATGACGCTACCCGAGGTGTGCGACGACAACTTCATCATCGTATGAATAATATCCGGTACAATATCTTCACCAATTTCCCTGGCGACTTCTGGCATCTCCTGGACATAGGTAAGCACCAGGTCCTTATTATTGCCCAGCGCATACATCGCGCGCATGCCTTCTAAATAATTTATTAAGCCGTGCGGCGACATCACGCGAGCTGCTTCGCGATATGAAGATTCTAGCGTAAGACGGTCTGTTGTATTGTCTGCATCGAGGAAATCGAGGTATTTTGAGAAATTGATCGTCACGATGAAACCAGCGAATGACTCACTAGAAATAAGTATTAATCGCGGCGTCGAGTGTATCGCGCATATCGGGATCATCCGTTAGTGGCGTCACCAATGCCATTTTGCAGGCCCGCTCGGAATTGATTCCCTGCGAAATCAGTTGCGCGGCATAAATTAGCAGGCGAGTTGATATGCCCTCATCGAGGCCATGCCCTTTTAAGTTTCGCGACCGATGGGCAACCTGTACCAGTTTTTCAGCGACGTCATTATCGACACCACCCTCGTGTTTGACTATTTTGGTTTCGGTTTCGGTTTCAGGGTAGTTAAAATCGATACCACCAAAACGTTGTTTGGTCGATTGCTTGAGATCTTTCATCAAAGACTGGTAACCGGGATTATACGAAATCACCAGTTGAAAATTTTCATGAGCCTTCACTAATTCGCCTTTTTTCTCTAAAGGCAGTTCGCGGCGATGATCGGTTAACGGGTGAATCACAACGGTAGTATCCTGACGCGCTTCGACCACTTCATCGAGGTAGCATATCGCACCAATTCGTGCTGCGACCGTTAGCGGTCCGTCCTGCCACTTCGTACCATTGATGTCGAGCAGAAAACGGCCAACTAAATCGGACGCTGTCATGTCTTCGTTACAGGAGACCGTGATCAATGGTTTTTGTAGCCTCCACGCCATGTATTCGACGAATCGAGTTTTACCGCATCCCGTCGGCCCTTTAAGCATTACCGGCATCCGAACATCATAAGCCGCCGCGTATAGTTCTACCTCGCTGTCGACAGCTAGATAGTAGGGCTCGTTTTGGATGAGATATTGATCGCTATTGATATCACTCATATGAAAATCTTTATTTTCCACTGTTTTACAGCTCGGTTTGGAGGGAAAAATGATGCTTTTATTCCTGCAGGAGAAACAAAAGCATCCAATTACCCACGGGCGGTTTAAATTGCTTTTCCACGATAGATGACCATTTCTGTACCCTTTGACTGGGAGAAATTGTCAAATCCGACCAGACGAACATGGTTATCGGGGTGAGCTTGATGACAGGCATCTACTTCAGCCAGTATTAATTCGATGTCCGTTTCGCCAAACATCGGTAACTTCCACATATACCAGTATGAACCGAGGGCATGCTCTGGCTCGGTATGCTCGACTGCCGGGTTCCAGCCCTTCTTCACAATATACTCTACCTGTTGGTGAATCCGATCTGCATTCATTGCAGGCAAATAGGAGAAGGTTTCAAATTTTCGGCTTGCCGTATCGGTCAAACTCGACGCATAATCTTGCACATCGCTCATAATCATTTCCTCAGTAATTTTCAATGCATTTTTAAAGACAACTTATTTGTGGGCAACGTCGAGCTTGTCTACCGTATCAAACTCAAATTTGATTTCTTTCCAGGTATCCATCGCGGCTGCTAGTTCAGGGCTAGATTTAGCCGCTTTAGTGAGAATATCCTTGCCTTCAACTTCCAGCTCTCGACCCTGGTTACGGGCTTCTACACAGGCTTCAACTGCAACTCGATTGGCCGCTGCACCAGCAGCGTTACCCCAGGGATGACCGAGCGTTCCACCACCAAACTGTAAGACCGAATCGTCTCCAAAAATATTAACCAGTGCGGGCATGTGCCAGACATGGATACCACCCGATGCAACCACAAATACACCTGGCATTGAGCCCCAATCCTGGTCGAAAAAAATTCCTCGTGAACGGTCTTCTTTTATACAGGATTCACGCAATAGGTCGATCCACCCGAGAGTCGCGTCTCTATCACCTTCTAATTTACCCACCACGGTGCCAGTATGTAGGTGATCGCCACCCGACAGCCTGAGTATTTTGGCTAACACGCGAAAGTGAATACCATGGTGTGGATCCCTATCTATAACCGCATGCATTGCGCGGTGAATATGTAGCAGCATACCGTTCTCCTGGCACCACTGCGCCAGGCCTGTATTGGCGCATAGTCCCCCGGTTATATAGTCATGCATAATAATCGGGGCGCCTATTTCTTTAGCATATTCGGCACGTTGCATCATTTTGTCCGGGGTCGGCGCTGTAACGTTCAGGTAGTGGCCTTTGCGTTCACCCGTTTCTGCTTCCGCCTTGTGAATCGCTTCCATAACGAAGTCGAAACGATGGCGCCAGCGCATGAATGGCTGGGAATTCACATTTTCATCGTCTTTGGTGAAATCCAGACCACCGCGTAAACCTTCATAGCAGGCACGACCATAGTTTTTTGCAGATAGACCCAGTTTGGGTTTAATCGTGCAGCCCAACAGTGGTCTTCCATACTTGTTCATGATGTCACGCTCGACCTGGATACCCTGTGGCGGTCCATTACAAGTCATGACATAGGCGATTGGAAAGCGAATATCTTCAAGACGCAACGCTCGTAATGCCTTAAACCCAAATACATTGCCAACCAGCGATGTGAAAACGTTAACGACCGAGCCTTCTTCAAACAAATCAATGGGATAAGCAATGAAGGCATAGAAGCAGGTATCGTCACCCGGCACATCCTCAATCGCGTAGGCACGTCCCTTGTAATAATCCAGATCGGTGAGCAAATCAGTCCAGACTGTTGTCCAGGTACCCGTAGACGACTCAGCAGCAACCGCAGCAGCTACCTCCTCTCGTGGAATACCTGCCTGGGGCGTTATTTTGAAGCAGGCCAACAGGTCAGTTGCCTTTGGTGTGTAATCTGGTTCCCAGTAAGTTTCACGGTAGTCTTTAACACCCGCGCTATAGATTTTTTTTGAACTCATGTTATATCTCCAAAATGTTAGGCTGCGCTCTGGCTGGTTGCTGGCATCGGGTCGAGCGCGCCGCCGGCATGGTGCCTGGCCATCTCGGTAATGCTGACCGGGGTAATGTTCATAGGGAGCTCAGACATAAATAAGGTATCTAGCCAGCACGGCGCTTGCGTTCTACCAACTGCATAACCAATGGGGTGAAAATTAATTGCATCGCCAGATCAATTTTGCCGCCGGGAATCACAATGGTATTAGGTCGTGACATAAAGCTGTTGTGAATCATGCTTAGCAAATAAGGAAAATCAATTCCCCCTGGATCGGCGAAGCGAATTACTAACATCGATTCGTCGGCGGCTGGAATCCACCGGGCAATAAATGGATTTGACGTATCTACAACCGGTACCCGCTGAAAGTTGATATCGGTATTGGTAAATTGGGGACAGATATACCTGATGTAATCAGGCATGCGTCGAAGTATGGTGTCGGTTACTGCCTCTGCCGAGTACCCACGCACGGTTTTATCTCGGTGAATTTTTTGAATCCATTCAAGATTTGTTACTGGTACCACACCAACTTTCAGATCTGCATACTGGGCTACGTTCGCCTGCCCAGTATTTATTGCACCGTGCAATCCTTCGTAAAATAATAAATCGGTATCCTCTGGAAAATCTTCCCAATCGGTAAAGTTTCCAGGTTCGACTCCGTATATTTTTGCTTCATCCTCATCATGGACATAATGTCGTGTTCTACCCGTACCTGTCTCGCCATACTGTTTAAATACACCCTCAAGCTCCGCAAACAAATTTGCCTCCGGACCAAAATGGCTGAAATTTTTATCACCCGCTTTCCCGGCATTATCCATGGCATTTTTCATTTGCTTTCGGTTATAACGATGAAAGGCATCGCCTTCGATAAAACAGGCGCTAACGTTTTCGCGGATATATATATGTTCGAAGGTGTCTTTGACTGTCGACGTACCTGCGCCTGACGATCCGGTTATTGAGATGATTGGATGCTTCTTAGACATACTATCTTTCACTCCGTAGCAAACTTCGATTTTCAAAAAGAGGAAACCGGGTGTTTTCGGTAAATTCACCGGAGATATAGTCGATAACCTCGTCCACCTTATCTGGCGAACCAAATATCAATGGAATCCGCTCTTGAAGCGAGGTCACTTCAATATCCAGGATTCTTCGACTCCCGTCTGAGGCCGCTCCACCCGCTTGCTCAACGATAAAGGCAAGGGGCAGAGCCTGGCAAAGCAAGCGAAGTCTGCCTTTCTCAAATCCAGGCCTGGAGTCGCCTGGATTAAGAAAAACTCCGCCCCGAACAAGAATACGGTATACCTCTGCCACCAGGGACGCGTTCCACCGCATGTTGCAGCTCTCGCCCAGAGGCCCGTCTTCTCCAGACAGGCAATCGTCGATAAAGCATCTAATCGAACTATTCCAGAACCGATAATTCGAAGTGTTTATTGCAAACTCTCTTTGTTTTGATGGGATCCTGATGTTTTCATTGATTAGCAGGAATTCGGCATCGGCAATCTCAAGCGTAAAAGCGTAAGTACCATCACCGCAACTAAGTACCAGTGAAGTGAGAGGACCATAAACCAGGAATCCTGCAGCCACCTGTCGCTCGCCAACTCTCCCCTGAAAAACCCGATCTGGATCGAGTCTAAGTATCGAAAATATAGTCCCTGTTGACATGTTGGTTTCAATATTTGATGAGTCATCGAGCGGGTCGAGCGTAACCGCGAGTGTGCTGTCAGGATTTAGCAGGACGGGCTCTGATGCTCCCTCGGATGCCAGGTAAGCCACGGGGGCTTCGTATAACGCTTTTTCAAACACATCATAAGCCACTATATCTAAAGGTTTTTGAGTATCGGCATGCGAACTTTGCGCCCCCACGGTTTCATCATAAACAGACAAGCCATGACGAGAAATCAATCTTGACAAGTCTATCCCCGCTTCCGCAATACTCATTATGGTAAAACACATGTCTTTGCGTGATCTGTCATCGCCCGCCCATGACAATAGAAATTGACTAAGAGTACTTCCGTCACCCATAGAAACCTTCCCCCGATTCGGTCTTTATCGATAGAACCAAATATTGCCATACTTGATTTTTAAATAAAGTTAAATTATTTTAAGGACAATGAAAGAAAAACTTTACCCATGGGCGAGGCAAATAACCCTCAGGCAACTGCGTGGATTTCGTGCCGTTGTGGAGGCAGGTAGTATTTCAGGCGCCGCTAGACAGTTGCATTTGACCCCACCTGCCGTATCGCTGCAAATCCGAGATCTCGAACATGCGGCTGGCATTCCACTACTCGAACGTGCCAAAGACGGTTTGGTTCCTACCCTTGGGGGAAAAGCCCTGAATACACTTGCGGTTAACATGCACACCATCCTTTATGAGTTCGCCGAAACACTGGACGAGCTAAAAGGCGTGGACCACGGCATTGTTTCTGTTGGCGTGGTGAGTACGGCACGCTATTTCGCACCAACTGTACTGGCTGAATTCAATAAGCTTTACCCTGACGTTAAATTACAATTATCGGTAGGTAACCGCGAAATTATTATGAATAAACTGGGTAATCTCGAACTCGACTTTGCGATTACCGGGCTTCCTCCTGATAATTTTGAGATTAAAAGCGAGTACATCGGCAAACATCCCCAGATAATCATCGCGCCACCCGATCATGAGTATGCAACCAACACTCCAACCACGCTCATGAGTTTAAAAGGTCAAACCTTTTTGTTACGCGAACCTGGTTCGGGAACGCGCTCGGTTACAGACAAGTTGTTCAAAAAATTCAGATTTATACCTGCATCCGGAATAGAATTTGGTAGCAATGAAACGATTAAACAGGCTGTCATGGCCGGTATGGGCATTGCGTTAATCTCTGCTCATACGGTTGCAGCCGAATTAAAAGATAAGCGACTGGTTGCGCTTGATGTTAAGGGTCTGCCCATCAACCGTAAATGGTTTGTCGTGAAGAACCAGAAAAAACGATTTCTACCCTCGGCACAAACGCTATGGAATTTCGTGGCTCGAAGCGGGAAACATTATTTACCGGAGCCATGATTTTCGTGGCAGTGTTAGCGAACCGTCTCAATTTCGCCAGAGCACCGAACTCAACACTGATGCCATTGACCCGGATGCGCATCC
>CAZJEJ010000038.1:0-13272 GCA_964544945.1 uncultured Gammaproteobacteria bacterium
GAAGTCCTGAATTTTTTACTGTACCACTGCCATTTGATGACCAGCACCTTTGATTGGGATTTTTCGAAGCACCTCCAGGCTATTTTGATCGAGAACCCAAATCCACGGCTTGACTCGGCTGGAGACATAGAGTTTCCCCGTGCCCGCAATACTCGCAATATGATAAGGTTTTGGCCCGAGTTCTATTCTGGCAGTACTACCGGTAGCAATATTTATCGCTGTCAGTTGATTTTCGCTCTTGCTACTCACAAAGAGGGTGTTTTTATCGTCTGACAGGTCTAAACCATGAGGCCCTTCACCAACTGGATAGGTATTCGTTACCTTGCCATTCGCTAACGAAACCTTAGACACTGTATTGTCACCTGCATTTATGATGTAAATCGACTGTTCATCGGGTGAAAACACCATATGCTCGGGTGTCGTGCCAACGGTCATATTCCGCCGTAGAGTCCACTGACTGGTTTCGATTTCGCTGATTGTATTATTTCCTGAATTGCTAATATAAACATACTTTCCGTCACTGCTGATCAACGCGTAATTTGGTACCGGCCCGGTTGAAACTGTCTTCACCAGCTTTCTGTTGATCAAATCAATGATGCTGATATTGCCTGTGGTTGTGTGTGTCGCAACAGCGTATCGACTATTGGGTGTAACGGCGCTGTGATGAGTAATTCCGTCGACTTCGATGCGTTGTACTACGCGCATTGTTTCAGCGTCCAATATTGAGACAAAGCTTACTCCGTTGCTGGGTTTTTTAACTTCGCCATCGGGATTCTTATGATGTGCGTTATGCTCGTCTGCCGTCATACCTTCCGGTATTTCCTGATTTTGCGAGGCGATTGACATGCTACCTGCAACTAGATACTTACCATCTGGCGTAGCGGCCAGCCCATGGACGTTAGTCACATCGCCAGTGCGACCGATAACCTCATCTCGTTCGCCGTCAATTACCAGAATCTCATTGGCATTTCCAAGCGGCACATAGACTTTGACGCCGGCCTGAGCCTGAGCCATGGCGCCAAGAAATGCGATGATAATAATTAATTTTCTAATGGTGCTATTCATTGTGTTTTTCCTGACTGGATACTATAGATTGATTGGTTTATTGCCTGGGTTCGATATCGTCACTGCTATCGAACGACTCGATGAGATGACATACGCTGTTACCATCGGGTACCCCGTCTGGCATCAGTTTCCATTGCTCTAGCGCCAATTCCATACGGGTCTGTAAATTCATCATTTCATTGATCTTGGCTCGGTTCTCAAGAATACGGTCCTGGATGATTCTTCGTACATCTTCACAGGGTGACTCACTCGTTTCTGCATGCTGAGTAATCTGTTTTATTTCATTCAATGTGAAACCAAGTTGTTTGGCCATGCGGATAAAACGGAGCCTGTTTGCATCTTGTGGCTCAAAGAGGCGGTAGCCATTCTCCTGTTGTGCGGTAGGCCGGATCAGGCCAATACGTACGTAATAGCGAACCACATGGGCCGGTGCGTTGCTTTGTATTGCCAGTTCGTTAACCGTAAACATCAATCTGCCTGCCTCAAATTCGTTAAATTACTATTGCTCTTTTGTAACTCAAGCAATTGTTGCAGCAATACTTCAATATCGCCTATACGCGCTTCTATTTTCTTCATGTATCCTTGCATCATAATCGGCATTTCTTCACTGACCACTGGCATTTGGGTGGAATGCCTGGTCATATTGTCATCGTCTTGCCCAGAACCTGCAAATGCTGAAAATGAAACTGAGTCAACCAAGACAGCCCTGGTAAAAGTTTTTGTAATACCTATCATCTCTTTCTCTCTTAAGGAATTAGCTTGCTGCATATCACGACTGGATGAAATATTACTACCTGTACGTTACACGCAGGTCAAGCGTCTTTAAACGAACGTCATTAAGTGATCACTGGATAACACGGCGATCAGTCGAAAGGGAGTAATACTTTAGGGGGGCGAAAAAGAGAAGAGGCGAGTAATCTTACAGCATCCTCGTCGGCTCCGAGTTTAACGGACACGGTCGCAGGATTCGCGGGGTGTGAAGTTATTGCAGGTGGCGCCAGCACACAGGTGGAAGTAGTGCACTGATTCGACGAGCGACTATGGCTCATGTGGTCATCGTTAGTATCGCACTGCCAACATTCCTGAATCATCGCGTTGCTAGAGGAAACCGCGATACCACTATCAAAGGTATCTACCATAGGGTGCGTTTCCCCTTGCGAGCCGAAGGAGTCGGAAAAACTGATTAAGGCTCCCTGTAACGGAGAAAGTCCGAATAACAGGGAAACCAGAATAATCAGCAGCATTCCAGAAAATTGGCGCATGTCAGGTATTATTTATAAAGTTCTAGCAGATTGGGCATACGGAAGTAGAAAAAGTTCCAGGCTTTTCCGCGAAAAGAAAACAAAACCAGTTTCGTAGTATGTAGCTGGGATGGCTCTTAGCTGGCAATATGGTTCCACCAATGCCGGGCGCTACTTTCTACTGCGCTGCTGTGGAAACGAGCTACTTTACCGGTGGGTTGGACCGGTTCATCGTAAAAAAATTGCGGTAACTCATTATCACCGGTATTAAAACCGGCCGCCTGATTGAATGCCTGCTCAAGTTCCAGAGTTTCCTTACCTAATTCGGATAGAAATGATGCAGACAGGTTTGTGCCGTGGGCATCGTTAAGGGCGTTGGTAATAAAATCCAGGTTCTCGTCGGTGACCGATCGGCCAAATATACACATGCCGAGGGAATCTGCTGCTGCCGCGACAACTTGTGCACCCATACTGGCGGCGACAATTTCGTCGGTGGTCTTGTCTTTGCAATCCCAGAAGGGCAGGTTCCCAGCGGTGTGATCAGCCCCCTGAGCCGTCATCATCATCGTTACGCCGGTGACTTCGTTCACTCTTGGATCGTAGGCACTGATAGCCTGTTGCTTGATTACGGGGACCCGTTTAACCTGGTAGTACTCACCCATACGATGAGCGCCCTGTGCCCAGAGCCGACCTTTGTCACTACCCTGTTTAATTTCTTCCAATATGTTTTTCATAAATTCGATGTCGCCAAATCTCGCCAGCCCCGCTTCCATCAGGACCCCGATCATGGCCCCGGTTTCAATGGTATCTATACCTAAATCATTCGCGGTGAAATTCAATGGTGCTAGATCGTCAGGATCGGTAATCCCGCAATTGGTACCCAACAACCCGATGGTTTCGTACTCGACCGGTGAGACCAGTTCTTTCCCATCTTCATCGACGTAGACGTTGCTGCACTGAATCACGCAACCGGGCATGCACGCATGCGATTGATCACCGCCACGTCGCAGGTTTTGTTCCTTTATATATTCCCCCCCCATTTTCATCGGCTCGATATCGGTATCCACCAACTGGCCACGGCTGAAATTATCTACCGGTAAGCCGCCAGTATAATTGTTGAGGTCCGCAACAAAGGCTGTCCCCAGTGCTTTGTAATTCGCTACGGCAGCGCTCTCGTCGAGCATTTTTTTGTATTGACGAACGGCAGTCATGACTTTTTTCCGGTCGTGAAACGCAGGCATTTTGTGCATTTCAACTACGATCGCCTTGACTTTTTTGCTTCCCATTACCGCACCAACGCCGCCTCTTGCAGCCAGCCGAGAGGGACGTCTATCGGCGTCGCTGAAGGCGATGCCAGCCACCAGCCCCTGATATTCTCCGACCGGTCCGCACAGCGCCAGGCTTATTTTTTTGCCGTATTTTTCATGCAGGAGCGTGGAGACATCCGTATTGGTTTTTCCTAAATATGCTGCGGCGGACTCGAATTTAACTGCTCCATCCTGGCCTATATGGAGGATACTCCACTCATCGCATGCGTTGTGTAGTGTAAAGCCGGAAATGGACAACTGCCCCAGGGCGACACCGAAAGTACCCCCGGCATTGGCTTCCTTGATTCCGCCGGTCAACGGGCTCTTGCAGCCGACGCTGATGCGGTTGGCATTGGAAAAGGCGGTACCGGCGAAAGGCCCTGCGGAAAATATCAACGGATTTTGCGGTGACAGGGGATCTACCTGCGCCTTGTCCAGTTGTAGCAGGGTTTGCGCGATCCGGTATCGTCCGGAACGAATTATTTCTTCACCGTGTAGAGTTTCTTTTTCAATTGTTTCTTTATCGAGGTCAATCTGTAAGTAGTAACGCATCTGTTCTCTCTGGGTATACTCTAATCGGTCCGCATCAGACAGCAAATCTGGTAATGGTCGCTGCATGATTTAGAATTACAATTCTAGCTTACTGTTCATGACTTCACGACTATTGTTTGCTTTCCATCCAGGCGTCGGGGGAGGCTGGAACGATGATTATCGATAGGTTCTGGATGGTTACCTGCCAGCGCCAGTGTTCGGAAAGGAGTTAAGCGGAGTCGGCGAACGGTGCGTGTGGCTAATCTGCGAGTTCCTGCCAGCGGTGGCAGGCGACATCATGCTCCAATCCCAGGTGGTCCAGCTTAGGCTCTTCCTTGCGGCAAATATCGATGGCGAACCGACAGCGCGTCTGGAATTTGCAGCCAGGTGGTGGATTGGTTGGCGAGGGTATTTCACCTTCAAGCTTTTGCACATTTCCCTGGTTATCGGGATCGAGCGACGGAATTGCCGACAACAATGCCTTGGTATAGGGGTGCCGCGGGCCGGCAAATAACTCGCGTGTTGGCGCGGTCTCGACCAGTCGGCCTAAATACATTACCGCCACATGGTCGCAAGTATGTGCCACGACGCTCAAATCGTGGCTGATAAAAAGGAAGGTCAGCCCCATATCTTGCTGGATCGACTTCAGGAGATTCAATACATCGGCCTGAATAGACACGTCCAGGGCTGCAACGCTTTCGTCAGCCACGATAAAGTTCGGCTGTGAAACCAGCGCTCGGGCGATCGAGATGCGTTGACGCTGACCACCTGAAAAGGCGTGAGGAAAGCGACGCAGATGTTCGAGGCTTATGCGGCATTTCGCGGCGATTTCACGCACGCGCGCATCGGTTTCTTTACGTGATTTCGTCAGCCCCATCACTTCGAGTGGTTCGGCGATGATGTCTCGCACCGTCATACGCGGGCTGAGTGCGGCATAAGGATCCTGGAAAATGAGTTGCGCTCGCTTGCGATACTCTTTCAGATCATCACCCTTGAGCGACGGCAGATCATAGGTTACATCGTTATCCGAATAGGTTGCCGAGCCATGGGTGATTGGCGCCGCGCGCAACAGCGCACGTCCAAACGTTGTTTTGCCTGACCCCGACTCACCCACTAGTCCAAAGAAGCTGCCCTTCTCAATGTGAACCGTGACATTTTCAACCGCACGCACCACTGGTGGTGGCCCAAAGAGTTTTCCCCGAAGTGGGAAGTGAACCGACAGGTCGGTGGTGGAAATGATTGTCTCGCTCACGCCGGCGTCCCTTCTATATCGTTTAGCAAGCAGGCGATCTGATGCCCATCTTCGGTAGTTGTGTACACTGGGATACGCGTCTTGCACTCGGTCCCGAGCGAAACCGGGCAGCGCGTGTTGAAGACGCAGCCTGTTGGCCGGTCGAGCGGTGAAGGAATATCGCCCTCGATCGCGGTCAAAGGCGTGTCGAGTTCATCAAGCTTCGGCAAAGCGTTCATAAGCCCACGCGTATAAGGGTGCCCCGGTTTCCTGAGTACCTGCCGCACGGATCCTTTCTCGATCAGTTTGCCGAGATACATGACGGCTACCCGGTCCGCTGTCTGGGCGATCACACCCAGATCGTGGGTGATGAAAAGTATCGCCATGTGAAACTCTCTCACCAGGTCCTTCATCAGGTCGATGACCTGGGCCTGGATTGTTACATCGAGCGCTGTTGTCGGTTCATCGGCAATTAAAAGTTTAGGTTTAGTCGACAGTGCCATTGCGATCATCGCCCGTTGGCGCATACCCCCGGAAAACTCGAATGCATACTGGTCGAAGCGTTGCTCGGGGTCAGGAATTCCCACGCGATCCAGCATCTCGATGGAAATTTCCCTCGCCCTGGTCTTGTTCATGTCCGAATGGATCATTAACTGTTCGACCATTTGTCCGCCGATGGAAATAGCCGGGGCAAAACTTGCCATGGGCTCCTGGAAAATCATGGAAATAGCACCACCACGGATGACCATACGATCCTTTGGACCCATCGAGAGCACATCGTGAGATTTGTCGTCGACGTTCAGCGTTATTTTGCTCTCGGGGTCGTACACGGCGTTATCCGGATTCAGCAGCATCAGGGATTTGGCCGTCACGGACTTGCCCGATCCACTTTCTCCAACGAGGCCGAGAATTTCGCCCGCTGCTATGTCGAAGGAGACATCTTCCACGGCGGTTACCAGACCTTCATCGGTTTTGAACCGCAGGGTCAAATCTTTCACTGAAATGAGAGGAAGGGTCATTTTTTAGTATCTGCGTAAGGATCGGCGGCATCACGCAGTCCGTCGCCTACGAAAACGAAGGCGAGCACCAGGATGATGAAGAAGAATACCGGTATGAAATACCATTGGTAATTAATCAGTACATCCGCTTTAGTCACGTTTTGCAGCATGACACCGAGTGAATTGACCGGATCTTTTAGACCCAGACCGATAAAGCTAAGCGCGGTTTCCGACAGCACCATATACGGAAACGAAATGACCAGATCGACGATGATATAACTGGTGAAACTCGGTAGCAGGTGACGCCTGATAATATGGCCTGCCGAAGCGCCGCATAGCTGCGCGGCAAGAACATACTCCTGGTTTCTCTCGGTCAACAAATGGGTTCGAACCCGCCGCGCCAGTGTCGGCCAGCCGACAAACCCCAGGATGATCGAGATGAATAGAAACCGGGTCTCGGCACTCCAGGTATCGGGAATGAACGCGGCAAGCGCCATGAACAATGGGATGGTTGGAATCGTTCGTACTGCATCCGTTATCATCTGCAGGGTTGAATCGATCCAGCCGCCGTAATAGCCTGAAATGCCGCCAATCATCAGCGCCAGCACAAAGGCAATAAAGACCCCAATGGTTCCTACTGCAAGCGAGGTGTTGATAGCCTGCAGCGTCCTCGAATAAATGTCTTTGCCGGTCGAATCGGTGCCGAAAATATGTATCTTGCCGGTATCGACACCGAATAAATGGGTACGTAATTTGATGCCAAATAAGGTATATTCGTCACCCTCCGGAAAGAAAACCACATACCGACGGGCATC
Organism: uncultured Gammaproteobacteria bacterium; assembly: GCA_964544945.1. Lineage (GTDB taxonomy): Bacteria > Pseudomonadota > Gammaproteobacteria. The sequence goes on from CAZJEJ010000038.1 coordinate 7,189, forward strand.
CTTGTTAATCTCAGTAACCCAGCGAAAGTTAGTCTGGATCGAACGGCTACGTTCGTAGGTGTAGATAAACGGCCGTAGAGAACAGCCGTTTTCATCACAGAAACTCGGGATATTCGGAGCGCCGTTCATATAGTCTTTATTTCGGCCAGCGATGGTCGGATCATAAGGTGTCAGAAACGGTGCGAATAATCCAGACAAGATCAACACGGCGAGAACACCGGCACCTACCATGGCGGCTTTTTGTTTCTTGAACCGTGTCCAGATTAACTGCCCCTGGGAAGCGGTAAAATATGCCTCCTTGCGTTTCTGGTCCACATTTACATCTACGTTTGTAGTATCTGTCATGTCATTTATCCCAGAATGCTACGGCGAACGCGTGGATCGGTGAGTGCCAGAATAATGTCCGTGATGAAATTAATTGCAACGATGGCGGCAGTCAGCATGAATATAATCGCGCCGGCCAGTTGCTGATCGTTCGACCTGGCCAGGGCCTCGATTAAAAGTGATCCAGCCTCCGTTAAGGTCAGAATAAGCGCCACGATCGGCAACTCGTTAAATATACGATTCAGATCGAAACCCAGTGAATTGATGATTGGTCCAAGCGCGTGACGGGCTGGATAACGCCAGAGCAAGCGGCGCCCGGTTACACCGCGGGCAGACGCGGCGACGACATAGAGCTTACCGACTTCATCAGACATGAGCGCTCGCACGGTCTGAATAGCAAAAGCGGTAGCCGACCAGGCGAGAATGAACACCGGTAGCCAGGCACGCGAGAGGAAATCCTTAACCCGGTCAATAGACCAGGCCGCATCGCGAAATTCCTTGGAAAATAACCCGGTCAGGGTATCACCGAAATATATCGTCGAAAACAGCATAATCATTAACGCCAGTAAGAAATTCGGCATCGCCAGGCCAAGATAGCTGACAAGCCGCAGGCCATTGTTTGTCCAGGGATTTTTTGATGTGGCCGAGATGATGCCGACGGGAATGGCAATCAGGTAAGCGAGTGCTAGCGCAGCCAGGGTGATTCCGAGGCTTAACCAGAATTTCTGACCCAGTAATTCGCTGATATTAAGGCGCAAGATACAACTATCACCGAATTCACCCTGGAAAGCATTTTGGATCCAGCTACCCCAACGTACCAGGTAAGGCCGGTCAAGACCCAGTCGAACACGTTCTGCATCTATGTCGGCAATCGTTATCGCCGAACCCTGGGAACTTTTGAAAGCGAGATAACGTTCTGCACAGTCGCCAGGCACGAGTTCCATCAGGCTGAAAACGATTAACGACACCAACACCAGGGTGAAAAGCGCCAGTAACGCACGCGTGGCAGCGAAACGAGCAAATTGCATTCTCTTCTGCGCTCCTGCTAAGTTTGACCGAGGATCAGGCTTAGCTGGCCCACACCCCCCCGAGTAAGATTTACTGGTAGTAACTGTCCACGGGCAAGTAGTAATGCCCGTGGACAAATCATGGTCTGAATTAAACTACTTTATTTCTTTTCAAAATACCACTGAGCGCCACGGTACGGATAGCTCCGATAGTAGGCATAAGATGCAGTCTTGAACTCAGGGAAGTTCTTCAAATTATTGCTGTGGTAAATTGGCGAAACCGACTTCACCGTGCCGATGAACAGAAGGTTTTCCGCCGTCGCTTTAACAAGCGCCTGACCCAATCGGTCGGACTCAGGTGTACCAGCCGTTGCCGACTGGAAGGCAGCAATATCATCTATCATTTGATAGGCCCACGCAGGTGGCTTCACACCCGAGGCGCCGTCAGAGTCTAGATATTCACCCCAGAGCATCGCTGTTCTCTGGTTGAAGTAGTTGTCGTAAGGCGGTATGAACAATTCGGAAACACCAAGGATAACGGCCAATGGCTGGCTTTTTGAGTACATGGTTACATCAAGTTGGTTCGAAGACATGGCCGAACGAAATTCATCCGTGGTGACTTCTTTTACCGTGTTATCAATACCGACGCTTCCCCAGTGCTGACCAACCAGTTCGACTTGCTTGATGGAAATAGCCTGAGTAGCGACCTGAAGGTTAAGCACCAGCTTCTCACCGTTGGGTAATTCGCGCATACCATCGCCGTCAATGTCCTTCATACCGATTTCATCGAGCAGAGAATTAGCCAATTTCGGGTCATACTGTGCAAAATACTGCGGCCACTTCTTATCGACAAACGACGGTGTCGGCGAGAAGGCGATAAACTGTTGCCCGGCGCCAAGACCGAAGAAGACTACTTCGTTGATTTCATCGCGGTTGATTGCTACAGACATCGCCTGACGAAATTTCACGTTTCCGAAGACTTTTCGCTTTTCCAAATTTTCCGAGGTAACGTTGAAGGCAAAGGTTGGTATTGCGACTTCGGGTTTCATCTCAACCGTAAAATTACTTTTTTCCTGGTTCTCGAGTAACAGCGGTGCGTAATCCAGGTTCAAAGCCTGGGCTTTATAAGAGACTTCGCCATTCACCAGTTTCAGCAGACGTACTTCGCTTTCACCCACAAAAAGTTCATCCTGCTCGCTGATATAGGGCAGCTGGTTACCCGCGGTATCAACCTTGAAATAATACGGGTTGGCGACCAGGTGGCGGCCTTCCGTAGATTCGGCAGTGAGAATGTGGCTTTCCAGCGTTGGAACCGTGTCGGCCGGCATTTTTGCAATCTTGTCAGAATTCGTCAACATCGGTGTTGGCGTGTCCATCCAGTCAGAACTGCCGTAGTAAGCAGCGATCACCGCGTAGCCATTTTCAAATCCCAGTTTCTTCGCTTCCTTGTCGGCATCCGGATTAACGGCTGGATGAAACTTGCCAAGGAAATGCTTGGGCTGAAAGCCCTGTGCATAGTGATTGGCAAAATGTGACAGCAAGCCGGGTTTTGGCGCAGGCAGGTTGAATCGTACCGTTTGCGGGTCGATCACGTCGACTGTCATCGGCTTACCACCCACTAATACATAATCTTTCGGCTTTTCTCTCACATTGGTATCGATAGCCAGGTTTTCATACCAGAACTCGACATCTTCTGCAGTGAAAGGCGCTCCGTCCGACCATTTCATTCCTTTGCGCAAGAAGAATGTCAGTTGGGTAAAGTCATCGTTCCATTTCCAGCCTTTGGCAACGTTCGGCACGATGGTCTCAAGGTCGTCGGAATAGCGCACCAGGTTTACGTGACGAACCGACATGAAGTCCGATGTGCCTGACTCGGTAGCATTTGACAGCGCGTCGAATGTACCACCATAGGTCCCAATAGAATCGTAAGGCGCAACCACAAGCGGTTCTTCGGGAAGACGATCGGCAAGCGGTGGCAACTTCGGGTTACCGCGAATGCGGTCATTCAACTTGCTGATATCTGGGTTTTCTGAAAATTTCAGCTTACATTTGCCTAGCTTTTCGAATTCCGCCAGCGAATATTGTTGCGGATATTTTCCGGCCGGAACTCCCTTCGAGTCGGCCACCGTCACTGCCGGGCAGGGCGCCGCCAGCGCTTCGCTGGTGATGCCGAACTGTAGCACCATGAGTGCCAACCCGGCGTACACGGGTAGGCCGAATTTTATAGATTTCACTGATTTCATTATAGTTATCCTCCAAATTCTCTAGTTGAGATAGTTATTTTATCACCGCAAGTCCTGATGACTCCGCGAGGGGTGCCCTAAGGTATAACGTGTGCGCCCAAGTTGCAAGTCCGCTGTGAACACTAAGTCATCAGACGGAAAAAACACGTAATAAATACACGCGCAAGGAGTGTCGGGAGCCTAACTGCTGGTAGCTCCAGGAGGCTGTTTATCGCCCTGAAATTCACTGGTAAACAATCTCGCAGGCGCATCGGACCAACCGAAGTTTATAATTCGTTAAATTGGTACTCGATATTGGTAAAAACCCAGTGTAGAATCCCGGCGTTATTCGGTAACTGATTAGATCGAAGGGGAACCAGCCATGAGTACACCGATGAATGTCCTGTTTATTACGGCAGACCAGTGGCGGGGAGACTGTCTGTCTTCTGTGGGGCACCCGTGCCTGAAAACCCCAAATCTAGATCGCCTCGCAGCTGAGGGGATGCTATTCAAGCAGCATTTTGCCCAGGCGACGCCCTGTGGCCCGAGTCGCGCGAGTCTCTACACCGGTATGTATCTGCAAAATCACCGCGCGGTCACCAACGGTACGCCCCTGGATGCCCGTCATACTAACGTCGCCCTGGAGGTTCGTAAGGCCGGTTATGATCCGGTATTGTTCGGTTATACGGACGTAAGCGCCGATCCTCGAAACCGCGATGCAGGTGACCCTACGCTGCGCTCCTACGCAGGCGTGTTACCCGGGATGACACCGGTGGTACATGCCGACGATTATGCCTTGCCGTGGCTAGCAGACCTGAAGGTCAAAGGGTATGAGGTGAGTGAGGACTTTCTCGGCGTGTACAAACCCAGAGATGTCGACGCGAAGGCTGGGCATCATGGCCTCACGTTTGCGCCCGCACGATATGCCGCGGAGGATAGTAATACAGCTTATCTTACCAATGAAGTCATCAAATACCTCTCGGTACGTAAGAATCAGCCGTGGTTTGTTCACCTGTCCTATCTTGCCCCGCACCCACCATTTGTGGCGCCAGAGCCGTACCACGACATGTATGATCCCGCCGATGTTCCCAGGCCAGTGCGCGCAGCCACGGTGGCGGAGGAAGCCAGTCAGCACCCGTATTTGGACTACTATCTGCATCACCAAAGAGGTTGGGGCATCCGTTACGGACACGACTCAAAAAATAACCTCGATCTCGATGATAAAGACGTGCTGCAAGCACGGGCCACATACTACGGGATGATGAGTGAGGTGGATGCCAACATCGGCCGACTGATAGCTTATCTCAAGGAGGTGGGTGCCTATGAAAATACTCTGGTGGTATTCACCTCCGACCATGGTGAACAACTCGGTGACCACTGGCAGTTTGCCAAATATGGCTATTTCGACCAATCTTTCCACGTTCCGCTCATCGTTCGCGACCCACGGGCGGAAGCGCAGCAAGCCAGGGGACACCAGACGGACGCGTTCACCGAAGGCGTAGATGTCATGCCTACCATCCTGGAATGCCTGGGAGTCGACATACCGAGCCAATGTGATGGCGAACCATTGACACGGTTCTGCCGGGGGGAGACACCCGTAAACTGGCGCGAAGAGGCCCATTGGGGGTTCGACTTTCGTAACTTCAAAGACTCTGACGATAACACCATCCTGGGACTAAAACCTGATCAGTGCTCGGTGAATGTAATCCGCGACAAGCGTTACAAGTACGTGCATTTCACGGCGCTGCCACCGTTGTTTTTTGACCTCGAACAAGATCCGCACGAACTTCATAATCTGGTCGGTCAAGTGGAGTACCAGAGCCTGATTCTGGAGTACGCGCAGAAGATGCTGAGCTGGCGCATGAATCACGACGACCGCGTGCTGGCCAATATGAAGCTCACACCCGAGGGGGCGGTGGAGAACAAGACGGCGCGGCGGTGATAATCATCCAAATTGATTGAGGTCAAGGAGTCAGGATTAAACCGGGTCGATAATAATCGCCTTATTGCTACTACCCTCAGGGTGGTACCTATCTCATTCAGGATTTCAATATGGAACTGATCTGTCCGGCAGGTAACCTGCCGTCGCTAAAGGCAGCCGTTGATAGTGGTGCCGATGCCGTTTATATCGGATTTCAGGACGATACAAATGCACGTCATTTTGCCGGCCTGAACTTTAATGACAAGCGGGCCGCTGAAGGTGTTGACTACGCGCACCAGCGAGGTGCGATGGTTTTTGTCGCGATTAATACCTTTCCACAGGTTAGCGGCTTCGCACGCTGGCAACAGGCGGTGGACAAGGCTGCGCAGCTGGGGGTGGACGCACTGATACTGGCCGATATCGGCTTGCTCGATTACGCTTCAGACCGCTGGCCTGATCTACGCCTTCACCTGTCGGTGCAGGCATCTGCGACCAACCCGGCATCGCTGCGTTTTTACCATGAAAACTTCGCAATCCAGCGCGCGGTGTTACCACGGGTCCTGTCGGTTAAACAGGTCGAGCATGTGATCAGGGAAAGTCCGGTCGATAT
>CAZJEJ010000038.1:13372-19715 GCA_964544945.1 uncultured Gammaproteobacteria bacterium
GCCTATGCCAGGCCATGGCAATGATATGAAAGCCGTGCCGAAACTAGCGCTTGGTCCGATCCTCTACTACTGGCCGAAAGAAGAGATCGATAATTTTTACCAACTTGTCGCTAAATCCGAAGTCGATATCGTTTACCTGGGTGAAGCCATCTGTTCCAAACGTCGCATTATGCGTACCAACGACTGGATTCGTATTGGCGAGCAATTACAGGCACAGGGAAAGACGGTCATTCTATCTACCCTGACACTGCTGGAGGCGGCATCCGAAATCAGCGCACTGAAAAGGCTTTGTGCAGAGAGCCCGTTTTTGATCGAAGCGAATGATATAGCCGCGGTGCAGGTTTTAAAAGAACTCGGAAAGCCCTTCGTTACCGGCCCATCGGTCAATATCTATAATAACCGTACGCTGCAAAAACTCAGTGAAAATGGCTTGTTTCGCTGGACGATGCCGGTCGAGCTATCGGCAACCGAACTGGCTGAATTTCAGCAGCTTCGGCCTGATGATATTGAGACCGAGGTATTTGCCTGGGGACGACTGCCGTTGTCCTATTCGGCCCGTTGTTTTTCCGCGCGCGCAGAAAACCTGCAAAAGGATGACTGCCAGTTTTGTTGCCTTAACTATCCAGATGGTTTATTGCTGTCAACACGGGAAGCCGAAGCTTTCCTGTGTATTAACGGAATTCAGATGCAGTCGGCGCGTACGGTTAATTTGCTAGGCGAAATTGATCATTTTATCGAGTTGGGTGTTGACGTATTACGTATCAGTCCGCAATCTCGTAATACCATGGATATTATCGACTGCTTCGCGGCGGTATTGAACGAGCCGCAGTCTCCAAATCGATTCGATACCGAACTCGAAGGCTGGGCGCCAACCACGGTATGCAACGGTTACTGGAAAGGCGATGCAGGCATGGAGCGGTTAATTTAAGCCCAATTATCGAGGGAGTCCTAAAGAATTTGGCTAGTTATGTTATCCGCTCGTACAGGCGCACGCCACCGTTCAAAAACCGGTCCATGAGGCGATGACAGGGTAATGATTCTATATCGATGGCATCGAGAAAATTTTTGATTGCCAGCCCCATATCGGTGTCACCCTCTATTTTCAGGCGTCGCTGAAAAAACAGGGTGTCACTGTCTTCTCTGCGTGAAGCCAGCAATAAAAAGTCATACACGTTACCGCGAAATACCAGATCAGGCATTTTTTCGGCGCCTACGGCCAGCAAACGACCATTTTCAAAAGACAGGGTAAATCGTATCCTGGCATCGGTTACCTCAACCTGAAGATATCGTCCGGCCATAAACTCAAGCTCTCCATCGGCAATCTGCCCGGCGAGTAGATGATTCAGTACTTTTGAGATAAGCGAAGCATGCAGCCGCCCTGGTATCAGCGAGAGGGGCTTCGCCAGTAGTGAAGGAAACGAATGCATGGGTTTTGCGGTTGATGTCATCTTGAACAGGTTCCGGTTAGAACAGCTAGCTTGGGTATAGAATGAAGTATAAACGCTATGTTACCTGCATACTATATGAGGTCAAACGATTGTCCAGGCTACAGTGTCCTTTGGCCCAGGCTCCCGGAAATAGCATGGGCAGAAATAAACCGGTAACAGGGATATTGCCGGGTATCGGTACACCGGGTATATTCGTCCCTATTTAGAGGGTAAACAGAGAATCAATGAAAACCGAATTATTATGCCCCGCGGGTACGCTTAAAAGTATGCACTACGCATTCTCTTATGGTGCCGATGCGGTCTATGCTGGTCAACCGCGTTATTCCCTGCGTGTTCGAAATAACGAATTCAATAAGCTGGAAAACCTGGCAAGCGCGATTCAACTCGCACACCAACAAAATAAACTGTTTTATATTGCCAGTAACCTTGCTCCGCATAACAACAAGGTACGAACCTACCTGAGAGATATGCAGCAAGTCATCGAGATGCAACCCGACGCCATTATCATGTCGGATCCTGGTCTTATCATGATGGTACGCGAGCGCTGGCCCGAGATGCCGATACACCTCTCGGTTCAGGCCAACGTGGTTAACTACGCGTCGGTCAGGTTCTGGCAATCGATTGGCTTGACCCGAATAATCCTGTCGCGCGAACTATCGCTGGATGAAATTGCCGAGATACGCCATGAATGTCCCGATATCGAGCTGGAAACCTTCGTCCATGGTGCATTGTGTATCGCTTACTCGGGGCGCTGCCTGTTATCAGGTTATATGACGCACCGCGATTCCAACCAGGGCGCGTGCACAAATTCCTGCCGCTGGAAGTACGACGCTCACGAAGCCGAAGAAACCCTGGAGGGCGATATAGTCGCGAAGCCTCCTGCCGAGGGGGTCGATACAGATCAGGCGGCCAAAGCCGATGGACAAGTTTTCCTGCTACAGGAACAGGGACGCCCCGGCGAGTATATGCCTGCCTACGAAGATGAGCATGGCACTTACATTATGAACTCCAAAGATTTGCGCGCGATTCAACACATACAACGATTGATCGAAATCGGCGTCGATTCATTCAAGATCGAAGGCCGCACCAAATCGCATTTTTATGTTGCCCGCACCGCACAGCTATACCGTCGGGCTATCGATGATGCACTTGCGGGCAGATCCTTTGATATGGGCTTGATGGGTGAGCTAGAAAGCCTGTCCAATCGCGGTTATACCGAGGGGTTTTACCGGCGGCATGTTCCTAAGGAATTTCAAAATTATGAAACGGGTCACTCGGCATCGCATCGACACCAGTTTGTCGGCGAGGTGAGTGCGCTCAATGCGGACGGCAGCCTGTCGATTGAAGTCAAAAATCGCTTTGCCGTGGGAGATACCCTCGAATTCATGACTCCCGAAGGCAATATCGAGTATATCCTGGACTCCATGGTTCAGGATCGAAATGGAGAAGCAATTCAGGTAGCCCCCGGTAGTGGCCACCGAGTAAGAATTCCATTGCCTGAGAATGTACCGACTAATGAAATTACCAGGGGATTGTTGTTGCGTAATCTGGAAAAATCGATTTACAGCTGATATCAAAGGGGTGGGGCACTATTATTCCTGTGGTGAAATCAGGGCATCGCGGATCAAATGTTTCTGAATTTTACCTACCGAGGTTTTCGGCAGGGATTCCTCGAATATGATTTGTTGCGGTACTCTGAATTTCGCCAGTTTGCCGGCACAAAAATTGATTAGCTCGGTATGCGAAACTTGTTGACCCTGGTGAAGGACTACAATGCCGACGATAGATTCATCTCTTATTTCGTCCGGTAGCCCAATCACGGCACATTCAAACACTGCCGGATGCTGTAATATGACGGCCTCGACTTCACCGGCGGAGATGTTCTCACCCGATCGCTTGATCATATCCTTCTTGCGATCGACAAAGCGAAAATAGCCGTCTTCGTCCTGAATTGCGTTGTCGCCCGTGTGGAGCCAGTCGTCGCGCAGCGTGCTATCGGTTGCTTCCGGGTTTCGAAAGTATCCCGCCATGAGCGTCCTACCCGGAATCCCTTTCACAATGATCTCGCCTTCCTGCCCGGCAGTCACTTTTTTACCCGTTTCATCCACTAACGCTATTTCATAATCGCCGCTTGGTTGACCCACGGTCCAGTTACGCCGTTCTCCCCGCAAGGGATTCATCAACGGCGGGCCCATGGTTTCTGTCATTCCCCATAACTGGCTAAGAGGCGCGTTAAATCGCTGCTGCCAATCGTGCATTTGCTGTGCGGTCAAATTCTGGGCGAAGATAACGATTCTCAAACTATTATCCTGGTGATCAGGTTTTTCTGGTTGGGCCAGTATCATGCGCATGGGTGCCGCAAACAGGCTCGCCACGGTACAGCCATACTCGATACATTTATCGAAATACCTGCTTGCCGAAAAGCGATCCATCAAGGTTATACTCGCGCCTCGAAGCAGGGCGCTCATGGTGGAATAATATTGCGCATTACCGTGGAAAAGCGGTAGTACGATGAAATGCCGATCGTTTTCATCCAGCTCGATAGCATCGGCAACGGTCCGGCCCGCGGCTATGTAATTGGCATGGGTGACTATCACCCCTTTTGGTTTTGAAGTGGTTCCCGAAGTGTACATAATAGCCGCCATGTCGGTTTCGCTGACGGGGCAATACCAGGGTGTATCTGGCTGTCTTTGAATCAGTGCTTCAAACGAATCGATGGCGGGATTATTCGAATAGGGGTCGCAGGAAATGATCCTTTCCAGGCGATCTATCCTGCCCTGGCATTGGGTGAGTGTTTCCAGGTGTTCAGCTGTCGTAAGCGATAATTTTGCTTTCGAATGCTCCAGCAGGTAACCCAGTTCTTCGCCTGACGCCAGCACATTGGTAGGCATCATCACGGCGCCGAGTCTTGCCCCGGCAAACCAGAGAATCAGGAAAGCCGGGCAATTCGGGAGGTGGAGGTTAAATACGTCTCCCTGATTCAGCCCCTGCGAGGCAAGATAATGGCAAGCCTGGTTTACGCGATTTTCGAGCTCGCGAAAACTCAGGGTTTGTCGAAAAGAATCCCGATGGATATTTTTAGATTCGTCATGGATAGCCTGGCGTTCAAAAAACAGGAATATCCGGTTTCCATATTTTGCAGCATTGTCTGTAACTAGATCCGAAAGGTTCATAAGCCCTCTGTTATTGCGCCGGATCGATAGCGTTCGGAGTCACGCCTCCTTTTTCAATCGCCAGGCCGGCGAGTAATAGCGCGTTTTCATGATAACGCCCTGCGACTAGTTGAACGCCAATGGGCGTGTTGCCAATCATGCCAGTATTAACAGTCAGCCCGGGCAATCCCATCAGCGGCAATCCGATCTGGGTGAGCTGGGCTTCCATGACGCGTCGAAATGCGGCGGGGGATTCTACATCGAGCTGATCCGGGAAAGGGAGTTCTGCCGAAACAGGGCAAATTAACACGGGGTATTCGTCCAGGAACAATTGCCATTCACGTATCAGGGTGGCCCGGGTTTGTATCGCAACCATTATGTCGTTCAAATCGCTTTGCGGACACAGTTCGTCCATTTGTGCGTAGACAAAATTTGCATCCGGGTCGTTTTCATCTGAAATAACCTGTGGATTACGGCGGAATTCAGCCAACCAGAGCCTCGCCTGTAGCAGCGCGGGTTTACGAAAAGAGGGGCAATCAGCTTCGACCACTTCCCAACCCGCTTCTTCGAGTTTTTTTCCCGTATCGCGAAGGGTCTGTTCCACTTCGGGTACAACGTCGAGTCCATCGGGATTAATAGTTAGTGCTGCACGTTTACGTTTCAGGGGTAGTTCCGTGGGTACGGGTGTCCACCAGGGGTCACGCAAATCTTCTGCGGCCATCGCCTCGAAAGCAATTCGTATATCGTCGATCGATCGCGCAATCGGTCCTGATACTGCCATGAGTTGGCCGCCGACGTGTCGATCAGGGCCGGTGAAATTCATCGCAGGGATTCGCCCTAATGACGGTCGTAGACCATGCACACCACAGGCGTATGCCGGGTAACGAACCGAACCACCAATATCGGTACCGTGCCCGATAGCACAGATGCCAGTGGCGACTGCGGCCGCGGCTCCACCGGATGACCCGCCTGGGGTGATCCCGGGGTTGTGTGGATTAAGGGTATGGCCGTGAATACTGTTACGCGTGAACCAGCGTAAGGAAAATGCTGGGGTGTTGGTTCGCCCTACGATAATCGCGCCTGCTTTTCGGAAGTTGGAAACTAACGGACTATCGGTAGTGGCAATCAGGTCACGTTGTAATCGCAGGCCATTGGTGGTTGCGTGGCCGGCCTGGTCTACGTTTACCTTTACAGTGATCGGGACGCCACCAAGAATACCGACATCTTTACCCTCGGCGATCATTCCGTCGATTTGTTTCGCCGCTGACAATGCCTCCTCCGGCATCTCGGTTACCACGGCGTTTATCGCGGGGTTAACCTCTTCGAGGCGAGCGAGAGCACTCCGGGTTACTTCAACGGCAGATACTTCGCCCTTTTTCACCAGCCTGGCTATATTGCTTGCAGATTGTCGCCACAAATCCGACATTAAAGCCTCATATGTTTAGAGAATCTATCTTAGCAGACTCCTTGCTTCCCTTGCGACTGGAATCTAAAATTACCCGGAAATCACGAAACCGGGTCAGCGAATGTCTGATTTATTCAGAGACTTATTGAATATCTTCTCCAATGCAGGATGTCATGTGAGCTGCGACGGAATCGATCGATTTTGCTCCAATCTGGTCAGTGAATCAATTCGTTCAACGTCGCCTGGCACAAGACTGTGGAACAGGGCCGGCACCGAATTTATTACCCTGGATAAGGATCACACGTGGTTTTTTGCGGGTATGAATATCCATGCCAGAA
>CAZJEJ010000039.1:0-1548 GCA_964544945.1 uncultured Gammaproteobacteria bacterium
GTACATATTTTCTATAATCCGCGCTCATTTTTAGTTGTTTAAATATGCCTTTACTTGTTCAAAAATACGGTGGTACCTCGGTCGGTTCGAATGAAAGAATCGAAGCCGTGGCCGAAAAGGTGATTGCCTGCCGCGAACGGGGTAACGACATAGTGGTAGTGGTGTCCGCAATGAGCGGGGAAACCAATCGCCTGATCGCGCTGGCGAAGGAAATTGACCCAAATCCAAAAGGTCGGGAACTCGACGTTTTATTGACCACCGGCGAACAGGTGACGATTGCACTATTAACTATGGCACTTCACAAACGCGGATATGCGGCGAAGTCCTATACCGGGGCACAGGCCAGGATCATAACCGATAGCACGCACAACAAGGCCCGCATCAAATCGATTGACTATGAAAAGATTCAGCGTGACCTGGACTCAGGAAATATTGTCGTGGTTGCCGGATTTCAGGGGATCGACGAGGAAAGCAATATTACTACCCTGGGGCGTGGTGGATCGGATACTACCGGTGTCGCGCTTGCCGCGGTCCTGAAAGCCGACGAGTGCCAAATTTTCACCGACGTTGACGGCGTCTATACCACCGACCCGAGGGTGGAGCCCGAAGCCCGACGGTTGAAGACCATTACCTTTGAAGAGATGCTCGAGATGGCCAGCCTCGGCTCCAAAGTCCTGCAAATCAGGGCAGTCGAGTTTGCAAGAAAATATAAAGTCCCGATACGCGTGCTATCCTCATTTGAAGAGGGTGAAGGCACATTAATTACCACAGACGATAAAGCGGATGAAACCATGGAACAAGCCCTTATATCAGGCATCGCGTTCAACCGTGATGAAGCCCAGCTTACCATCAACGGTGTAGCCGATACCCCTGGCGTTGCTTATCAGATATTGGGCCCCGTGTCCGATGCAAATATCGAAGTCGATATGATCCTGCAAAATGTCGGCGCCGACGGGACAACCGACTTTACTTTTACGGTTCACAGAAACGATTACGAAATAGCGCTCGCTTCGCTAAAGCAGACCGCTAAAAAATTAAAAGCACGCGAAGTTTCGGGTAATAATCGTATCGTCAAGGTATCGATCGTTGGTGTGGGTATGCGCTCGCATGCCGGTATAGCGAGTCGCATGTTTGAATTTTTAGCAAACGAAGGCATCAATATTCTTATGATATCAACCTCCGAGATCAAGGTTTCCGTCGTCGTGGACGAGAAATACCTGGAACTCGCGGTACGCGCCCTGCACGAGGGATTCGATTTAAAATCGGAAAGCTAGCTACCACACCCATTGTTGGGTAGAATACCTTACTGGTCCAGGCTAGACGGGCTAGATAATAAAAATAACTGGATTACTTATTAGTTATAAGTAGAGATTACTGAGTTTTATTCAAATGGAGAGATAAAATGCTGATATTGACTCGGCGAGTTGGCGAAACTTTAATGGTTGGTGACGATGTAACTGTCACCGTGCTAGGCGTTAAAGGTAACCAGGTTAGAATTGGTGTTAACGCACCAAGAGAAATAGCGGTACATCGCGAAGAAATTTACGA
>CAZJEJ010000039.1:1648-4081 GCA_964544945.1 uncultured Gammaproteobacteria bacterium
GAATTGGTGTTAACGCACCAAGAGAAATAGCGGTACATCGCGAAGAAATTTACGAACGTATCAAAGCAGAAAAACAGGGACAGGAACAAATGGCACAAACGGAGCATCAAGATCAGGAGCATCAAGATCAGGAGCATCAAGATCAGGAGCATCAAGATCAGGAGCAAACAGGAAACACCGCCGAAAGCGCGTAACCCGGGCAAAAACACAAAGCGGCGGTTCACGTCGCTTTTTCAATTATTTACTGCTGGAGAGATGGCCGAGTGGCTGAAGGCGCTCCCCTGCTAAGGGAGTATGGGTTAACAGCCCATCGAGGGTTCGAATCCCTCTCTCTCCGCCATGCGGTCTAGTTGGAAGATTGATTACATTAATACGGCCAAAAGCACATGAAGAATCCTCTAAATGGCCTTTAAAGTTCTAACGGCGGAATTCCTGCACGAGAGCAATACTTTCAATGTTCACAAGACAGGATTGTCTTCTTTCGAAGCCGATACACTGATAATCGGGGACGACCAGATAATGGCTCGCGGTCAGGCTAATACCGGCCTCGCGGGGTGTATCGATTGTAGCCGTGAATTTGGCTGGAATATGGTGCATGTCGTCAGTGCCCATGCAGGGCCATCCGGCCCAGTAACGACAGAGGCATTCGAGCGCATCGCTGGACTTATTCTTGATGCCGCACAGGCCGAACAACCCGATGGGATTCTCCTGTGCCTGCATGGCGCTATGGTTTCCGAATTTTGCCACGATGGCGAAGGGGAACTGTTAGCGCGGTTGCGCGATGTTACCGGTCCCGATCTACCGATTGCCATCACCCTCGACCTGCATGCCAATGTCAGCGCGAATATGTGTGATCTGGCGCAGATCGTCGTTTCCTATAAGACCTATCCCCATATCGATATGCGCGAGGCAGCCTGTCAAGCAGGCGATATCCTACAGCGGACTATGTTGGGAGAAATCCGTCCCCGGACGCTACGAGCCCATCGTCCTATGCTTTGTGAAGCAAATGGTGGTCGAACCGATACTGGCCCGATGGTCGAAAGGATAGCGCGTGCTCGCGCGTACGAAAGCGAAGCGAATGTATTCGCCGTCAGTATTAATGCCGGTTTTGAAGGAAGCGATATTCCCGAGATCGGTCCCACGGTTCTTGTTACCTGTCAGGGCGACACAGTTGCGCACCAGGTTTTCGCCGAAAATATCGCCGACGATATCTGGGCGCGGAGAGCCGAATGCCTGAATATTTTTTACAGCGTCGAAGAGGCGGCCGATATTGCCGCCAGATATACCGGTGAGGCACCTTTGATTATCGCCGACTATGCCGATAATCCAGGCGGTGGCGCTTATGGCGATTCAACGGCTCTTCTCGACGCACTGTTAAAAAAGGGTCTAACCAACGCCTGTTTTGGCCCCATCGTCGATCCAGAAGCAGCCCGTCGCCTGCATCGATACCATGAAGGCGATACGGTTACTATTGCTATTGGCGGCAAGACCGATCCGCGCTTTGGGGGCGGGCCGTTGACCCTGACGGGGTGCATCCTCCGTTTGAGTGACGGAGGATGCATTGGCGATGGTCCGATGATGGGTGGATTGAAAATGAACTTTGGCCTAACCTGTGTCTTGCAAGTAGATGCTATCGCCATCCTTGTCGTAAGCGAATCGATTCAAATGTACGATCTACAACAGTTTCGTTCCTTTGGCATTGACCCGACCGAGAACAGGGTCGTCGGATTGAAATCCATGCAGCATTTTCGCGCCGCATTCGAACCGATTGCGGGCCGGGTCATTGTTTGTGATAGCGGGGCGCTTTGCACGCCTGACGTCATGAAACTGCCGTATCGTAGTGTACCGCGTCCGATTTACCCGCTTGATCAGGACCTGGCAACGTAGCTTAATTATTTCTGCTTAAGATGAGTGAAATGCTTATAAGAAACGCCGTAATTCCGGTTAGCCTAACAATACTTTCAACTCATAGCGCGCTTCGCCCTGTACTATCGGCAACAGGTGCTTTTCCGCGAGAGCCAACCACGGATAAAGAGTATTAGTTATCTTGCGAGTTTCGGTTATCGTACCCTCATGAGGAATCGCCGTTGACAGCTATAGTCGACAATGCGGATCGACCCGGGTTGGGCATCGCTTTGATGCTTGCGGGCATCGCCGGGTTTGCGGTGATGGACGCGATTATCAAGTGGCTAACCGTCGATTACCCGGTGACCCAGGTGGTCGCACTTCGGAGCTGGTTCGGGCTACCACTTCTGAGCCTGCTTGCCCTTTACGAGGGTGGGCTGAATGCACTCAGGACCCGGCGTCCGCATGTCCATATCGGACGATACATCCTGGTACTTGCCCTCAGTTTCAGTTTTTTCTGGGCGCTCTCGCAAATGAAGCTGGTCGATGCGGTGGCGATCACCTTCGCTGCACCGATCTTCATCACCG
>CAZJEJ010000039.1:4181-15826 GCA_964544945.1 uncultured Gammaproteobacteria bacterium
ATGAAGCTGGTCGATGCGGTGGCGATCACCTTCGCTGCACCGATCTTCATCACCGTGCTCTCGGTTCCATTATTGAAGGAGCCGGTAGGTCTGCACCGCTGGGCTGCAATCAGCGTTGGTTTTATCGGTGTGTTAATCATGCTACGTCCCGGTATGGGTGTTTTCCAGTGGGCAGCGCTGGTGGCGCTCGGCAGCACCGTGGTGTACGCCCTGCTAATGATCACCACCCGCGCATTCAAGTCCACCGAGAGCACGGCGGCGTTGATGCTCTATCCGCAACTGGGTATGTCGCTCACCGGCATTGTCTTCGCGCCGCTCTTCTGGGTGACCCCGAGTCTGGGTGATCTTGGCCTGTTCGCGCTTGCCGGCCTGTTCGGAAGCATCGGTGTGGTGTGCCTGACTCACGCTTTTCGCCTGGCGCCGGTAGCGATTATCTCGCCGTTCGAATATTCCGCGCTGATCTGGGCAACGCTACTTGGGTTTTTACTGTGGGGAGAATTGCCAGATATGTACACCCTTTTTGGCGCCGGCATCGTGATTTCGAGTGGGCTCTATATCATCTATCGCGAGACTATCAAGGTAGGGCGGGCGCGACCACAACTACCGAGTATGAGCCCGGATGATACCGGTCAATGACCAGCTACCGCACCGACAACGACACGCCACCGGGTGCTTACCAGTTAGCATTGTCTCTTCTCAGTACCCTCTATACTGTATCTACAGTAATACTGGGCTCAATCGATGTGGTGGATGTCTCGGATGACTCAGAAATCTTGATAATATCGCAGAGCAACGCTTTATAAACCGGGAAGCCTGAAATGGGATCACGGTTATCAAAATCGGTTAGCTCATTAACATTGCACTCTCGCCAGGGGTCAGCGGCAATGGGACTACCGCCACCAGCATTGGCTTCGACGACGCCAGGAACGATATTATCGGTAACCCGGGCCTGGTAGCGAACTTTGCCTCTGGGTGATATCACCCAAACAGTATCGCCGGTTTGAATGCCGCGAGTGGTAGCATCTTGTGGATGCAGTAAAACCTGGGGGTGAGGTTGCATCTTCAACAGGCCCGGTATGTTGAGGTGCTGCGAACGGAAATTTGACTGGATTCGAGCACCAGAGTTAAATACCAGCGGATATTTTTCGGCTACCTGGGGTGATGTAATGGGCCCTTCCTGGGGATCGATATAAACAGGTAAAGAATCATAGCCGTACTGCTCCAGTACACTTGACGCAATTTCAAATTTGGCCGAAGGGGTTTCAAAACCCACTTGCCCATCACCGCGTAGCAAGCCCAGTTCCCACTTGCGATATCGTTGGCGCGGGGCAGGTATATGGATCCCTTCGGGATGCTCGCGCAAAGTTTCCACATCAAGACCGGTACCCGCTAAAGCCCATCGCAGCATTTCCTCACTCGATTGCGGGTAGGCCTCGCCATAACCCATTCGATTGGCAATAGCGACGGCAATATCCCAGTCAGATTTTGACTCGCCCAGCGGTGCTATTATTTGCTCGCGTAGCTGCACATAATCCCCATGCACTACATAGGTTTCAATTTCGAACATGGTGGTAGCGGGCAATACAATATCAGCGTACATGGCGTCTGCGGTTAAAAACCGATCTGCCACAACCAGGAAATCCAGGGCATCGAAGGCTCGTCGCCACAGGTCTGGCCTGGGATAAGCCGTAATCATCGATGAACCCACAACGAGCATCGCCCGCAGCGGGTATGGATCGTCGTGCAAAATAGCCCGCGGCAATTCCATCGCATGAGCCTCTTTACGGTACCGATGGTAAAGCGGATATTTCTCCTTACCGATTGGCGCTACATGATCTGGCGGCGCAATACGTCGGCTCCCATTCATCTGGAACTTTGAGGGAATCTTGATAACGTTGCCGCCAGGGACGTCGAGATTGCCGGCCAAAGCCCACAATATATAGATAGCCCGGATATTTTGGGTGCCGCTATTGGTGTATTCCAGACCGGTGTAACTCACCAACGCGGCTCCTCGTGCGCTGGCTATAGCCCGTGCTGTTTCCCTGATTTCGGAGGCTGGGACGAGGGTAATTTGCTCCACGCGTTCCGGAGTGAACTGGGCCACATAGTTCTTTAAGGGCTCGAAACCCACGGTCCATTTTTCCACGAATTCGCGATCATAGAGGTCTTCATCGATCAACACCTGAATCATGCTCAATGCCAGCGCGCCATCGGTACCCGGTCGGATGCCTAGCCATTGCGCCCGCGTTGCCCGCGCCGTTTGGGTACGTTGGTGATCGATTACTATCACTTTGGCGCCCCGTTTCCCGGCATCGCGAATTCTGGAGAAATCTATCGGTGAAGAATCGGTGGCAGGGTTGCTGCCCCATACCACGATGACTTCCGAGCTTTCAATATCAGGTGCTATATCTTCGCCCCACACGCCAAAAGTGGTGTTGGGAGCAATAACGCCGTGGGTCACGTAGCAAATAGACCCCACGCCGGTGGTGTTGGGTGACCCGTAAGGAAACAATAAATTCCAGGCTGAGGATACCTGTACGCCTGCCGGGGTGAGTAAATCGCACAGCGACTGCTCGAACGTGCCGCGCCCGGTATGAATACACGTGGCTTCGGGTCCATGACGATCGGCTATTCGCCCCAGTTGCTCGGCAATAGTATCTAGTGCTTCATCCCAGCTTACCGGCTCGAATTTCCCTTCGCCTCGATCTCCAGTTCGTTTGAGTGGTCGAAGCAACCGGTCAGGCGAATAAACAATTTCAGCAGCATGGGCGCCGCGCGCGCAACATATGCCCAGGGGATGATCTTTCCACGGAGCGACTCGCCCGATACGGCCTTCGTCAAGAGTGATATGCAGGCCGCAGCCTGCCGGACAAATACCACAGATGCCTGCAACGACCTGTTTTTCAGCTGCCCTTTGTTGCGTGGTAGCAGTACCGGTATTGGTGATTCTTGTCGCAGATGTGTGAATCGTAAACTTGCCCAAATATAAAAAGAGAGAATACCGCTTGAATGAATGGTATTAATGATACGAGGGTGAGGGTCTAATAATTTTTAATAAAATTAGCACCGCTAGCCATTCAACAATGAGGTAAAATTAATGCGAAAATCCTACAGTAAGTGGCGAGACACTGTCAACTTAAGCGATTCGAGTTAGGTTGACAGCCTTCAATAAAGCCAAGGAGAGTTAAGGCAAAGGAAATTCTGATGGGAATGTTAAAAAAAGGCGAACTAGTGGATAACTGGCTGGGTAAGGAGGTTCATGAAGGCGAGTTTAATCGCATTGAATCTTGATCTCCCACACGATCGTGTGTCCAGATTCGAAGAATAATACTGGCAGGGCGTCCGAACACGCGAGCTACAGCTGCCGAATAAATATAAATCCCCTTTTTGTGTTAATTTCATGTATACTTCGCCGCTCAAATTTTGGTGCCGATCGGTCCGCGCCACTTCTAAAACGGTAATCCTTCCGGGTTTCCCTGCAACAGATAAGCAAATAATCTTCCCTGACCGTCTCAAGCGCAGAGTTTACTGCAGTTGGGCGGGTCGATTGCTAGAGAACAACAAAACATGCCATTTAAATCCCTCGGCCTGAGAGCCGAGTTAGTCCGCGCCGTTTCCGAAAACGGCTATAGCATTCCTACTCCAATACAAAAGCAGGCGATTCCCCTGATTCTCGAAGGTCGAGATCTTATGGGCGCCGCACAAACCGGTACGGGTAAGACCGCTGGTTTTACCCTGCCGTTGTTGCAACGATTAGCATCGACCATGAAATCCGAACCAGGCCGTCGCGCAATCCGTGCGTTGGTGATAACACCTACCCGGGAACTCGCAGCACAGGTTGCCGCAAGCGTGGAATCTTACGGTAAATATTTATCGTTAAAATCTACCGTGGTTTTCGGCGGAGTCAGTATTAATCCACAAAAACAGAAGCTCATTCGCGGTGTCGATATTTTAACCGCTACGCCGGGACGGCTGCTCGATCATGTGAGTCAGAGGTCGGTTGACCTTTCCAAAGTTGAGCTATTAATCCTCGATGAAGCTGACCGCATGCTCGACATGGGTTTTATTCACGACATACGCAAGATACTTGCCCTGGTCCCCAGGCAAAAGCAAATACTATTATTTTCTGCGACTTTTGCGAGTGATATTAAAAAGCTTGCTAATGGCCTTCTCAACTCACCCGCGCTTGTAGAAGTAAAACGGTGCAAGACCACGGCGGAAGCGATACAACAGCTAGTTCATCCTGTCGATAAAAAACGCAAACGTGAGCTGCTTTCGCACTTAATAGGTTCCAACAACTGGAAGCAGGTGCTGGTCTTCAACCGCACCAAACACGGCGCTAACCGACTGGCCGGGCAATTGAATACCGATGGTATAACCGCGGCCGCAATACATGGTAACAAGAGCCAGGGTGCGCGCACTAAGGCGCTGGCTGATTTCAAGGCGGGGAAGGTGCGCGTACTCGTCGCGACCGATATTGCCGCTCGCGGGCTTGATATCAATCAGTTACCCCACGTCGTCAATTTTGAGTTACCCAATGTCGCGGAAGATTATGTACACCGCATCGGCCGCACCGGACGAGCGGGACACGAGGGCGAGGCGATTTCGCTGGTTTGTGTCGACGAAATGAAAATGCTAAAGGATATCGTAAGACTGACTAAATACGATATCCCGAAAAAGATCATCGATGGCTACCAACCCGACCCATCGATAAAGGCGGAGCCCATTCAAAAAGGGCGCGCGATAAAACAGGGTAACTCACGACGTGGGCATCACAAGAAAAATGCCAGATGCCAGGATAGTTATCGTTCCGCACGTGTTGCTGCATAAGTTAAATGAGGCTGCTACTAATATGATTGATCAACCTGCCGATGATTACCATGACCGAAAGTTCCGCGTAACCAGCATCGAGAAATCAAGTGCACCTGAAGGAATACTGGAAGGTGAATGGTATTGCTATGTGATTAGTCGGGGTTCTTCCGAGATTAAGGGAAAACGCCCCGGCACGCTGCAATCGGTGACCGAGCATGCTGAAGAATTCGTAGAAAATCTGAATCGACGCGCGGCGCCAGGCTATTCAGCCTATGCTGCGCGTAAACCAGAGAAATAAAATCGAACTCAAACCTATAGCGCAAAGATAACAACTTTAATACGCAGCAATCATTATAAAATCGAATCATCATTATATAAATATTCGGTAAATATTTGCGCCTGTGAACTGTCATAATCTATTAATTATCGAGAACTAACAGCCAGGGACGATAGTATTAAAGAATGAGTAAGCGAGACGATCAGGAATCCCTGTATTCGTAATCTGCTTTGCCGGGCTGTCTCAAGTCCGGGTTCTTTTTCGTTGGTATAGCAATAGTGCTCCTTATCTGGATCGCTGATCCATTCGTCGATGCTGTCTCCTGGGAGAAGGAACCCTGTTCCAGCAGTTGACTCAACCTGCTGCCATAGAGATATATTTTCGCTCCATTGCTTCAAGCCTCATTATCATTTTCAGCTACGTAAAAGTTGTAATCATGGGTTAATCCTGCGCGCGATGAAGCTATTTGATTTTCATGACTTAGATCAAATCTAAGCGGTATGGTTGAGATATATTAAGGATGGTTAGTCTTGCTGGAGACTCAGGTAAAGTAGCCTGTTGTCGAGGCCGGGAGACGTGGTTTATAATATTCGTATGCAATGCATCCTATGGATGTACGCGCAAAACAATTTTCATTAATTAAGAGGTAAACTTATGGCTAATGGGGCACGCACCATTCCTTTCTCGGAACGGGAAGACGTTCGCAAAAATACCTTCGGTCACATTTGGGCGCAGGAATTAAATGATGTATTTGCAGATGTGGCGAAATACTATGACAAGGCAAACAGTGTTGCCAGCCTGGGTCTATGGGGCTATTTTCGCGAACTCTTTTTGGCGACCATAGACCTGGAAAGCAACCAGAAAGCATTAGATGTTTGCGCGGGCACCAATGCCATAGGTATCGGCCTCTTAAAAAAACAACCGGATTTAGAGGTTTTTGCCATGGACAGAAGCGAGGCTATGCAGGAGGTCGGGCGTCAGTTAGCTGAAAAGAAAGGATTTCATATTGATAGCACGATTGGTGATGTACACCACCTTCCCTTTCCGGATAATCATTTTGATGTCGTCACGCTCCAGTTTGCGTCTCGACATCTGCGCGTATTAGAAGTATTCACAGAGATCAAACGGGTACTTAAACCCGGGGGGCATTTTTATCACAGCGACATGCTTCGGCCCAACAATCGTCTCGTAGAGAAAATTCATTACTTCTACCTGCGAGTATGCCTTACCGTGACCGCCTGGATATTTAGAAGTGGCCCTGCGGCGCTTAACTGCAGGAAGTATTTCATGAATGCCTTGAGCATGTTCTATTCGGTCGAAGAATTATCTGACCTCTTGAGGCAACTTGGCTTTCATGATGTAAGCAGTAAGACGCTGCTTGGCGGGTTGTTGGGTTACCATAAGGCGGTAAAAAAATAAATCCAGGTCGATCGGCTGAACTCCCTGCATGCAAATCCGCATCCTTTATGTTTGTTAAAGAGCGATTTTGTGAATGCAGGGGTTCAGCTAATAACCGGCTGAAACACTATTCAATGGTAACAGTCGAGTCTTCCAGCAGGACATCATAGATATAACCGTAACCGAAATCCCTGTCTAGCTGTAGTTTTCCGCTCACCAGTATAACGTCACCTAGTTTTACCGTATCCATTGTCGTGACCGTCAGGTCCGTAGATGAGCTAGCATCGCGGATATGTATCCAGTTCTTCTTCATGACCTTTGGCGAGTACTTAACTACCACGCCACGAACGAGAATGGTTTGGTCAGCCAATTTCTGTTTTTGAGCCAGGGCCTCACTTACTGTGAATCCGTTAACGGCTTTCTCGATGTTATCGACAGATATTTCTGCCGCGGCGGTTGTCTTCGCAGGCGCAGGATGATCGCCCGTTTCATCGGTAAATATCTGGCCGACAAAATAGATAACGTCGAACTCGCGATCGAGAGTATTACTGGTAAAATTATACATCGGCGCGTCGGTTTGAAAGGCAACCATGCTGCCGGTTTTCAGGCTAACGGGGGGAGAGGCTACCCAATATTTTTCCTTGCCGCTATCGATACGGGCATAGGTATAATTACCGGAGTCGAAGGTTTCTACGACACTGCCATAAATTCTCCCCGGGTCCGCGCTGCTTGTGGACGCGGCCTGGCTCAAGGCGCTAAAGGTTAGCAAAAAGGCCGAAAGGCATAAACCGGCGATATTAAAATATTGTTTCACGATCTTCTCCGAAAGTAATATTGCAGCATATAAAATTAAACCCAACTATCCGTCGGGAGGTAAATTACAGCTTATAGAACAAGCGGTTTACCCGGGTTGATTAAAATCAATAAAGACAAAAATAAACCGGCATCAGCAACAGTATTCGAGTGCAGTTTTCTATGTGAACATAGTATAATTATTCCAGTCGTACCGTCCTATATTCAGTGCTTGGGCAAGCTGAAATAAAAAGCTGAAATTGGTCGGAAAACGGGTCGTCGTTTATTTAGGTGCAAATTCGAAAATATTGACATAGATCAATATCCAGCGGTTAAATTTTTGTAATTTGGGAACGGTCAGGTAACCATGGGTTACACGGCATCGATTCCACTAGTCCTTTTGCAAATAAATATGCGCGACATCCAAATCATGTCGTGGAGTAAAAATTGAGAATATGGCGCCCTGGTTCAGAGATAATGTACCTGTTAAGTGCAGTGCTCTATATTTTTGTTCTCGTAGTATTGCCGCAGTCGGGTGGGCACGCTGCAGCGCCGGTCTCAGGCGATTATGAGCGACTGATTACGCAGGCTGAAACCA
Organism: uncultured Gammaproteobacteria bacterium; assembly: GCA_964544945.1. Taxonomy (GTDB): domain Bacteria; phylum Pseudomonadota; class Gammaproteobacteria. The sequence continues at coordinate 12,059 of CAZJEJ010000039.1, forward strand.
TCCCGATCCTGATCGAAGATAAAGTAATTTCCAAATATCAAATCCCCGACCCGCACTGGCGAAAAAATGGTTGCCTGGCATGCCATGTCGACGAGCCAGAAGCAGGGAATAACGTTTTAAAAGCACCGTCGGATGGAACCTGTTTTTACTGCCATCAGGAAGAAGATCACGTGAACATCCATCCGGTTAAAATTACACCGAATAAAAAGATGCTGGAGTCCATGCCAAAAGAATTCAGCTTGAATCTTGCCGCGGACGGTACGACAAACTGTCTTAGCTGCCATGACGCCGTATTGACGGGCTCCAGGGAAGTTACCTCGATGCGTCTGAATAATCGGTCCTTTCTTAGAGGCGGTCCTTACGAAACGCCGGTTGGTATCTGTTACCAGTGTCATAACAGGGACGCTTATCAAAAACTGAACCCACATGACCAGATTGACGACCAGGGCGTCCTCAATGAAAAACTGTGCCTGTTCTGTCACCAGGACATACCGAAGCAGGAGCCAAATAAAAAAGCAACCCAGGTAACGATGCAACCCTATGCAAACTGGGGAGAAATATGTCAGAACTGTCATAGGAGCGTGCCGCATCCGAATGGCAACACGGAGATATTCTCCAGTGGCGTACCGCCCGACCATCTGGTTGTACCGGAAGGGAAAATTCGTAAAAGGTTAGCAAAGATGACGAAAAAAAATGACCTGGGTATGCCGCTCGATCCTGTCAATGGCAAGATCTATTGTGCTACCTGCCATAATCCACACGAACGTGGCGTGATTAAGAAACCAGCGTTGGCAAAGGGTGCAGATGCAAAGCAACGTCTGCGATCTAAAGATAATTGTCTCTATTGCCACGACGTTTGAGTAAATCGTTGAATATGTATACACAATCAAGGGGAATTAATCTATTCGTGAAGTGGGGGGTAACCACCGCATTATTTGCCTTGCTCGCATGGTCCTACCCTCCAGGGGTAAGTGCGGCACCGCAAGGTATCAAGGTAATTAAACATCTCTATGATATTACGGACAGCGAGGCAGGGACGCTGGTGCTGCCCACGGATGTCGAGGTTTACCGCTCACGTATTTATATAGTCGATAGCGGCAATAACCGGGTTATTGTGCTGGACGAAGATGGCGAAATGCTATTTAGCATTGGTCGTGAAGGAGCGGGAGAAGGCGAATTTCAAGACCCGGTGGGGATAGGAATAGATCGAAATGGTCGGATTTATGTTGCTGACACCGGAAATCGTCGTATTCAGATATTCACCGCAGGAGGTAAATTTTTAAAGACGATCGCCGTTACCAGTAGTGGAAAAGCTGTACGCCCTATCGATGTGGCGGTGGACCCAAAGACCGCGAATATTTTTGTTACCGGCAATGATAACCACAAGGTAATGGTCTTCGATAAGGGCGGCCGACTGGTTCGTGAGTGGGGAGGGAATGGCGAAAAAGTTCGAAAATTCCGATATCCGGCCACCATTGCAGTAACCCGCGATTCCAGCATTGGCGTGGTTGATGTGTTTAATACGCGCGTGCAAATATTTCGACCGGATGGTGAATACCTCAATAGCATTGGAGCCTGGGGAGTATTGCCCGGACAGTTTTTTCGACCTAAGGGTATTGCCTTCGACCAGCAGGGGAAGATTTATGTATCAGATAGCTATATGAATTTAATACAGGTATTTGATGATAGCGGTAAATTCCTGTATGTGCTGAAGCAGAAAGACGCCAGGCGTAATATGGTAACGCCGTCCGGAATCGCAGTATCGAATAATAATCGGTTGTATGTAGCCGAGATGCTCGAACATCGAATTTCTGTATACCAGATAGATTGATTCTTTATGAGAAAATATTTTCAGTTTCGTAAATGGGAAAAAGGCTTATTCATCGCCTTTGTTCTATTGGCCGGCGTAAGCAGTGCGTTGTTTCCTGAACCGGCCTTCGCTATCCAGGATAAGCCTTCATCCGATCGCGAATGCGCAATATGCCATATCATGTGGATGGACGAATTCAAACGCAAGGATGTGGCTTCCCTAATCCCCTTCGATCCATTACCGGTTGAAAAATCGGGTAAGCAAGATGTAGCCAGTACCGACCGGATGTGTTTTTCCTGTCACGATGGCTTTGTACTGGATTCACGTTTTTTATGGAAGAAAGATCGTCAGAACCATCCTGTTGGGATGATACCTTCGGATGACGTTACCATACCCACTTTTGAGGGAAAGAATATTTTCCCAATGAATGAAGAAGGCAAGCTCTATTGTGGTAGCTGTCATACGGCGCACGGCGTGGACTGGAAAGAGAAGAAGGATACGACCATTTTCATGCGTACCCGTCTGGATGAGAGTAACTCAAATTTTTGCGCCGACTGTCATGAAAATCGTATTACCGGCCCCAAACAGGGCAATCATCCCATCCGCAAGAAGTTAAAAGAATTGCCGGCTTCCCTGCTCGCTGCAGGATCAAAATTTAGCGACAAAGACGAGGTGGTTTGCCAATCATGTCATCTGGCGCACGGGGCCGAGGAGGAGAAAATGCTGGCGCTACCCAACAACGATTCGAGTTTGTGTTCCAGTTGCCATACCGAGCAGGAGCAGGTAAGGAATACAAAGCACGATATGACAGTCGTAGCCCCCGACTCGAAAAATGCCCGCGGCAGACAGGTGACCGATTCCGGCCCCTGTAGTGCATGCCACGTTCCTCACAAGGCAGAGGGCCCGGTACTATGGGCGCGTACCATCCCTTTTGACAAGGATCTAGGCAGTGCATATTGCCTGAGTTGCCACGAAAAGAAGGGGATTGCGCGCGAAAAATCCATCGGTAAGAATAGTCATCCCGTCGATGTGCCGCTCAAAAAAGTCGGTATTATTGCTAAAATTAACGCCTGGATAAGCAGGGTTAGTAATAAGGCTGCACCAAAAGATATCGTTATACTGCCTTTGTTTGACAAGGAGGGTAGAAGAGTGGAAGAGGGAGGGAATGTCACCTGCCTTAGTTGCCATGATCCCCATCAATGGTCGCCCGACCATGGTCAAAAAGCAGACGCTAATATACGCGAGACCGATGGAGACGGATCAAACAGTTTTCTACGCATTGCCAATAATAAGGAGAGTGCCCTGTGCACGAATTGTCACCAGGACCAGGCACCGGTTGCATTCTCGAAACATAACCTCGATGTCAGCGCGCCGGATGAAAAGAATAAGGAAGGTATGATCGCTTCAAGCAGTGGCGTCTGTAGCGCCTGCCACTTGCCGCATAATGGAACAGACGAAAATATGTGGGCGAGGACAATTGCCGGAAATGCCAAAGGTGTTGAGGCAAAGTGCAATGACTGTCATGAAAAAGGGAGTGTGGCCGGCGACAGTATTACTGGGGAATACAGCCATCCCATAGAGGTGAGTTTGGACAAGGTAAGCAGCGGAACCCGGTTGCCATTGTTCACCAAAAATGGCAAACGCAGTAAAAACGGCCAGATAGGCTGTCTAACCTGTCATAACCCACATCAGTGGGATCCGGCGAATGCCATCGCGAAGTCGGGTACGAATCCTGAATTAAATGGCGATGCAGGCAATAGTTTTCTGCGGGCGAAAGCCAGTGGTAATGCCGCGCTTTGTGTGGATTGCCACGAACCGGAAAATGCCGTGATCGGAACCGATCACGACCTTTCGATTACTGCTGGTAATGCACTGAATTTAAAGGGGCAGACAGTAGATCAGTCGGGCACCTGTGGACAATGTCATGCGGCGCATGATGCCGCCTTGCCCCAACGCCT
>CAZJEJ010000039.1:15926-19487 GCA_964544945.1 uncultured Gammaproteobacteria bacterium
TGCCTGACTTGCCATGATGCGCATCAATGGAGTACCAACAAACGTGAAATTGGGACTGGCAAGAATCGCGAAGGCGATGTGAGCAACAGCTTTTTGCGACATTCCAGTACAGAATTTTTTGTTTGCTCCGACTGCCATGGAGAGGAATCACTCTACCGGTACAAGTTTTTCCACTCGCCCAAGTCAAGACCCGCAGTGGACCTCGAAGAATATTAGACTGAACTTCATCAATCTGGATTGGAATGAAGGAATACTATGGTGGATGTTAATCGCGTTAGCTGGGGAGTAATTTTTTTTCTGGGCGTTGCGATTTTTTTATGGCTGGAATGGCAAGACGCCACATGGTCAGCTATGGGCTGGTTTATATTGACCGGTTTTTGGTCGGCTGTTTGTGGAATCGGTTACACCGTTGCGCACTGGATTATAAAAAAATAAGACTATTATCGATGGGGTGAATATGAGCAAGCTAACCAATAAACACCGCGATGCTGGCCTGCGGTGGGTAGGCAGGCGGGTGAGTAATAAAAATGGGCGTATAGAGTCACTTTGCATTGACCTGAATCAAATTTATCGCTATTTCGATCCTATATTATTACCGCTAGCGGTTAGAATATTACCTGTTAATGTTTTGTACCGACCAAATAATAATCCGGTTGCTTTTCTTACCTACGAGACCGTATGAGCCATGCGTGAATACAGATTGTTCAAGTTAATCCTGTTAGGAATTGTATTTGTTATTTTCGGTGGACCGGCCACCGTCGTCCAGGCCGATGAGGAATTGAACTGCTTTATCTGTCATAAACACCGGGGTTTGAGCAGGGTCGACGAACAAGGTCAGTTCAGGTTGTTTTACGTCAACAAGGAACTATACGAAGCCGGCCCCCACCGCCGCAATGACTGCCAGGATTGTCACGCAGATATAGATAGCTTCCCGCATGAGTTACCGGTAAAAAAAGTGGATTGCGCGCAACAATGCCATATTGTCGAACCCTCGGGGCAAAAGAAATTTTCACACAAACCGATAGCAAAAATTCTGGAAAAAAGCGTACATGGCAATGTCGACGCCGAAGGAGTCCCGAAGGAATACCAGGAAGACTATCCGGGATGCAAGGATTGCCATGATCAACCGCTTTTTCGACCGATTTCCGTCTACAAGGGTGAGCCTAAGGGCGGTATTTCACAACGCAGTATCAGTCGCTGTAAGAGTTGTCACGAAACCGGAAATTTCGCCGAAGACTTCTATGAACATATAACCTCGCGGTTACGCAAAGGCCGGTTTCCCCTGGAAACTATCGAGGCTTGCGCCAAATGTCATCAAGACCCCGAATTGCTGAAAAGGCATGACCTGGACGATGCAGTAAAAACGTATAAGGAGACCTTCCACGGCAAGCTAATTACCCTGGGCTCTGAACGTACACCGGACTGCCTCGATTGTCATGTGGTGGAGGGTGAAAACACCCATTTGATCGAAGCGCAATCAGTGCCGACGTCGGCGGTGAACGAATCCAATGTTGCCAGTACCTGCCGGAATTCAGATTGCCATGTAAACGCCAGTGCCGATCTGGCCAGTTTTCAAACCCATGTCACCTATGACAAGGACAAGTACCCGATGCAGTTCTACATGCTGATGTTTTTCAAGGCATTGATGGCGGTAATCTTGTATTTCTTCCTGGCGTTGATCTTTTTCGAATTGATGCGGCGCCTGTTTCCAGCATTCTCTTTCTTTAAAGAGAAAAGGCCCGATGATAATGGCGATATGCCAGCTTCAAGAGACGCAGAGTAATTGCAGAGGTAAAAAACCGTGGCAAAGTACGATCCGATTGTAGTAAAAGATGGTAAGCGCTATTTCTTCCGGTTTTCGGCGCACCAGCGTATACAGCATGTAGTCTTGTTCACTTCGATTCTGGTGCTGGCCGCGACCGGGTTTCCCCTGCGTCATTCAGAGGAAGCCTGGGCCAAGCCTCTCTATAATTTTTTCGGTGGCCCCGATATCGCGCCCACGATTCATCGTATCGCGGGTACGGTATTAATGATCCTGTTTGTCTACCACACTATCTACTGGATATTGGGGTTTATTCGTAATGACCTGGGCAAACTGAAGCAGGAAAACCGGTTAACCCTGGGAAGCGGTATCAAGGCATTCTTTACCCAGGAAATGGTACCCAACATGAAGGATTTTTGGGACATTGTCGACCTGTGGAAATACCTGCTCTACATAACCAAACGTCCTCCCCGGCATGACCGCATGTCGTGGCGAGAAAAATTTGATTATTTCGCGCCTTACTGGGGTATACCGATACTCGGGCCCGCAGGAGTCATGCTTTGGTGGCGTGATGAAATCTCATACATAGTTCCAGGCTGGGTTCTCAATGCCGCCTATATTATGCACACGGATGAAGCCTTGCTGGCCATTTTGTTCCTGTTTTTCGTGCACTGGTATAACGTCCATTATGCGCCCGAGAAATTCCCGGCAGCCAAGGTATGGCTTACCGGTTATTTGACTGAAAATGAAATGATTCACGAGCACTATGCACATTACGTGCATGTGATGATCGAGGCAGGTCTGGAAGACGAGATCCAGCCACAACACTTCGGTGGGGAGCGTTACGAGTGGTAAAGCGGCTTAAAAAGTTTATCTTCAAGTTTTATGTCCTCATTTTGATGGCCTTTACCGTCTGGTATGGGTATTTCATGTTTCCGCTGATCTTCGGGTTCGAGGGAAAGGAACAGGCCGCTGAATCAATGAAGGCAAAAAGTGAGGCTGGCAGCGAAGAAGAAGCGACTTTTTTGCGGCTGCTTGACGAGCAGACGAAGACATCTAAAACCGATCTGGGTTACAAGGTAATCGAACAGCCTTATATCGAGGGTCGGTTCCATCATATCGGATTTACTATCCAGCCTGACAATGCCAGCACCTGTGTTCGATGCCATGGCAATGTGCCTCATGACGAATCGAAGCAATTCCGCAGCTTCCTTAACATGCATACCTATTATCTGGCCTGTGAAACCTGCCACGCAGTGCCTGAAAAAGATGCCCAGAAATGGGCATTTAGATGGTATGACAAAGATAACGGCAAAATCACTGCTAATCCGCCTGCGCTGGCGGCAATCGAAGATATATTTTTTAGCGAGCAAAAGACACAAACCTTCCCGGTTTACGGTAACTATGGCGCGAAGGTGGCGCCCACCACGGTGAATGACCAGGGTGTGATCAGATTATTGCAGGGTGAAAAGGAAATGGAATTTGCTGAGCGCTATATTACCGAGCAGGAACGCTTAAAGCCCGAACAGAAATCACAGATGCAAAAAGTTATGCATCGCAAAGTGAGCGAAGATACGATCGAATGCCAGCAATGTCACCAAAAAGAGGATCCATATCTACCGTTTGCGGAGATAGGTTATCCGCCAACCCGATTGAGAGAGTTGACCAATCTGCCGGTGCTAGGAATGATCGAGGAATACAAGGATTTTTATATCCCGAGTATGACGGAATCCGATAGTTCAACGGAATAAGAGGGCTCTTCCCCCAAATGACATGTAGGGCCGAATTCATTCGGCCAG
>CAZJEJ010000040.1:0-19227 GCA_964544945.1 uncultured Gammaproteobacteria bacterium
GGGGTGTTCGATGCCACCGGCTACGCAAACCGCGAGTACCGCCGCGTGGAGCGATGAGCAACATGTGATCGACAATCGAATTCGCTATTGTGATAAATTTGATCAGGTGTTATCAATACTTTCTGGTACACTCGCGCCGAAAAACCGCAGGCGGGGTTTTACCTGTGGGCGACAACACCGATCACGGATACCAGTTTTGCACAGCGCCTGTATGCCGAACAGAATATCACCGTGCTACCGGGTCAGTTTCTTTCCCGCAGCACCGATGAAGGTAATCCGGGTGAAAATAAAATACATATGGCCCTGGTCGCACCACGGGATCATTGTCTGGATGCGGCCAACCGGATAAATATCCTGTTATCGACACTAGTAGGAGAAAACAATGTCAAAGATTCAGCCAGTAATTGAGCGGGCATTCGAAAAACGCGCCGATATAAACCCGGGCAATGTTAATTCAACTGTAAAGAAAGCGGTGCTCGCAGCCATCGAGTTACTGGACTCAGGAGAGGCGCGAGTTGCCGAGCCGACTGAAAAGGGCTGGCGGGTAAATGAATGGTTGAAAAAAGCTGTCCTTTTATCGTTTCGAATTAGAGACAACGGTGTCATGCCTGGTGGCTTCACGCGTTATTACGACAAGGTAGACTCCAAGTTTTCTGATAGCGGTGTGCTGGAGTTTGCCAATCGCGGCGTACGAGTGGTACCACCAGCTACGGCCCGTAAGGGTGCTTTTATAGCGCCGGGAGTCGTGCTGATGCCCTCTTACGTCAATATCGGCGCCTACGTCGATAGCGGCACGATGGTCGATACCTGGGCCACTGTCGGCTCCTGCGCCCAAATCGGCAAAAACGTGCATCTTTCCGGTGGCGTCGGTATTGGCGGTGTACTCGAACCGCTACAGGCATCGCCAACGATCATCGAAGACAATTGCTTTATCGGTGCCCGCTCGGAAGTGGTCGAAGGTGTTATCGTGGAAAAAAATTCAGTGATTTCGATGGGTGTATATATCGGCCAGAGTACACGAATCTACAACCGGGAAACCGATGAAGTCACTTATGGGCGTATACCTGCCGGCTCGGTCGTAGTGTCGGGTAACTTACCGGCAAAGAATGGAAAATACAGCCTCTATTGCGCGGTTATCGTGAAGCAGGTCGATGCGAAAACCCGCAGTAAAGTCGGTATAAACGAATTGCTGCGTCTTAATATAGCAGGTCCAGATTATGGAATCTGACACGCTCAAACTGCTTAAATCGCTAATTGAGAGACCCTCAGTGACCCCGGATGACGCTGGCTGCCAGCAACTCCTGGTCGAACGTCTGTCGCGCGTCGGTTTTGAGTGTGAAACCCTTGAATTCGGCGAGGTCACAAACCTCTGGGCCAGGCGTGGTTCCGCGGCGCCAATTTTGGCATTCATGGGTCATACAGACGTGGTGCCAACGGGACCACTGGAGGAATGGCACAACGACCCGTTCAAACCGGAAATCCGCGATGGCTTCTTATATGGTCGCGGCGCTGCCGACATGAAATCCGGCATTGCCGCCATGGTCACGGCCTGCGAATGCTTCGTACAACAAAACCCCGACCACCGGGGTTCGATAGCGTTATTAATCACCAGCGATGAAGAAGGGCCAGCTATCGATGGCACGGTCAGGGTGGTCGAGACGCTCGAAGCGCGCGGCGAAAAAATTGACTGGGCACTAGTCGGCGAACCCTCGAGCAGCAAAGATCTGGGCGACGTGATCAAAAACGGGCGGCGCGGTTCGCTTGGCGCCAACTTGACGGTTAGGGGCGTACAGGGGCATATTGCCTTCCCGCAATTGGCCGATAACCCGATCCACCGGATCATCCCGGCGCTCAACGAACTGTGCGATCTCGAATGGGACCAGGGCAATGATTTTTTTCCGCCAAGCAGTTTTCAGATATCCAATATCAATGCAGGAACCGGTGTTCACAATATCATTCCCGGACAGGTCGAGGTTCATTTTAATCTACGCTACTCTACCGAACTGAACCAACAACAGATTATCGAAATCGCCGAGGCGATATTGCAGAAGCACGGACTCGATTACTCGATCGAGTGGACGCTTTCAGGTCTGCCGTTTCTGACCGGTGAAGGCGAACTGGTTGAAGCCGCACAACGGTCGATCAAACAGGTAACCGGTATCGATACCAAATTATCGACCGCTGGCGGTACTTCGGATGGTCGTTTCATTGCGCCTACGGGTGCGCAGGTACTTGAACTCGGTACGGTAAACGCCTCGGTCCATAAGATCAACGAACATGTCAGGGTTTCCGACCTCGATCGCCTGTCGAAAATCTACCAGGGGATACTTGAGCGTTTGCTCGTTTGAAACCTGCTCTTTATGGATAGAGACGCGGTCATCATCGGTCGATTTGCCCCGACTCCTTCGGGCCCTTTACATTTTGGATCACTGGTGGCCGCGCTGGCGAGCTACTGCCACAGTAAATCCCACCAGGGGCAATGGATACTGCGAATCGAGGATGTCGATACGCCACGCGTGGTCAAGGGATCAGATCGGCAAATTCTACAAGACCTCGAAACATTTGGATTCGAATGGGATGGAGCGGTCATGTACCAGAGCGAGCAATTCGACTACTACGAGTCCAGGCTATCGGAGCTAAACCAACAGGGGGTTTGTTACGCCTGTGAATGTAGCCATAAAACGCTGCGGCAAGCCGGGGTTAAAACCGGCTCGATGGGTCAAATCTACCCCGGCATATGCCGCGACAAGAAATTAGGCGCGGCCGAACACTCGATTAGAATCAATACCGAAACAGTCAACTCATCGGGGTTTACCGATCAGGTTTTCGGGCCGATCGAATTCAATATTCATGATCGGGTTGGCGATTTCGTGCTACGCCGTGCCGATGGCATCTACGCCTATCATCTGGCCGTAGTGGTGGACGATGCACAGCAGGGTATTAACCAGGTCGTGCGCGGCGCAGACCTGCTCGATTCCACCTGTTTGCACATCTATTTACAACGGCTCCTTGGATTAGCCACGCCTGAATATCTGCATATACCGCTGATCAGGAACACCCGCGGGGAAAAGCTGAGTAAGCAGGCTGGCGCGACAGCCGTAGATAGCTCTCAGGCGTCATCGTTACTGGTTTCAGCGATGCGTTTTTTGGGCCAATCGGTCGAACCGGAATTAGATCAGGCCCGGCCCGATGAAGTGATTAATCACGCGGTTAAATTTTGGGATTCAGCCAATATCTCACCTAAAGATATCACGAGTTATTGAATTATATAAATTAATTCCTATAAATAGCGGGTGGGCTATAAACTAGTCTACGCTATCACTGCCATCTACGAAGAAATCAAGCGGACGTTTGAATAAACGGCCCTTCCTTTGACAAGGGTCGAATTCATTCGACCAATATGATTATGGCCGAATGAATTCGGCCCTACAAACTACCGTAATCCTGTAGGGCCGTCGATTCTATTCGACCGATCACGTTGTTATTGGCCGAATAAATTCGGCCCTACAGGGATAAATCTACCCACTCGATATCGCCCAGGAATTGAAATTACATAACCTGGCTGATCGATAATTCCAGACCTGACGACAGATTATTACTATCCACGCCCTCTATTTCGATAAACAAATCGCCTGGTTTGGCAACAGGATCGCCAGTTTTGGATACTCGCGCACCGACGATGATCTGATCAAACGAAGATAGTTTCATCGTTGCGACCATCGCATCGTCGTCTCGCAGGATTACCTGAGTCGGCAATTCTAGTACTGAAAGACGTTTCACCGCGAGCGGCATCGGTGGACCATTCATCGCCTTCGCATACACAAACACTAAATCACTTCCGCTCACCAGATGCCTGACAGAATCCGCAAGGCTAACCTCCAATGTTAAAGACTTACCGGTAACTGCCTTGGTCTTGAGCGTAGGATCTCGTTCCTCGACTTTACTGATCAACTGGCGTACTTGCTGGCTCGATTCCTCATCGTTTTCTAACAGTGGCAGTAGCCGCGTCCAGTAATCATACGCCTGTTTGAATTCCTGCTTTTGTTGAGCTGCAAGACCTGCAAGCCACAGGCCAGTAGTATCCTGGGGTGATATTTCAAGCGCACGCAAAACGAGTTCTTCGGGCTCGCCTGCCATCACACCCTGGCGTTGCATCGTGAGCGCATCTGCGAGCGAAAGCATTACCCTGGGTTCTTCACCGAGGAGTTTGTAAGTTTTCTGGTAGGCATCCACGGCCTCGTCAAACTTTCGTTGTGCCATCAGCGTCCTGCCCAGGATATACCAGCCCTTGGCATCCTCGGGATCATCACGTAAACGGTGCTTTAGCTGATCGATCATTTCCTCGACGCTCAGGTTTTCGTGTGCCTGCCCTACTTGTGCAGACGAAACCTGCGCCAGCATTGGATTTTCAATCACCCGATAGTCACCCCACAGGAAATAGAGGCTAAAACTCAATATCGGTAGCACCGCTAACACAACCCAGTATGCCCACTTTCCACGCTTCTCGGATTCGTTGGACTCGGTTACTTCCAGATCCAACGCCAGCGCCGTTTGCAGGTCGTGGAACGCATCGTCAAATTCATCCTGTTTGATTTCGCCCTCGTCTAACTGCTTTTCCAGTAAGGACTTTTTTTCCCTGGCTATGGCCACGTTCTGTTGCTGCCGAGGATCGACCCTGGCAGCGGATCCGACACGGATTATGGGAACTATCAAAATAAGTGCGGCCAGTAGCAACAGGCCAATTACTGCTATCCAAAATATCATAATTTATCTTCTGTAATTGAAAGGAACTGTTCGGCACGCTTCATCGCTTCGGAATCGGGTGGTATCAGCACCTGCTTTTTACGCATGCGGCGGACCAACAGCACCAGCACCAGGGCGAGTAAAACGAAAGGACCGATCCACAATAGAAGCGTGCCAGGTTTTAAGCGTGGGCGATACAGCACAAATTCACCGTAGCGCGCCACCATGTAATCGATCACCTGTTCGGACGAATCGCCCCGCGTCAACATTTTGTAAACCTGACCGCGTATATCCTTGGCAAGTTCGGCATTAGAGTCTGCTATGTTTTGGTTTTGACACACAAGGCAACGTAACTCGTTGGTTAATGTGACATATTCCGATTCCACTTCCTTTGATTCAAATTCATAAGTTTCTATCGCGGCATTAGCGACCGTGGCAAATAATACTAAACATAATAGGTATAATTTTCGCATCAGATTAACTCGTTAGTTTCTTCAGTAGTGGTAGCATCTCCTGCTCGAGGATTTCCTTGTTTACTGGCCCAATTTGCTTGTACTTGATCAGGCCATCCTTACCGATGATGAAAGTTTCTGGAACCCCGTATACACCCCAGTCGATAGCGACCTTGCCATCCCTGTCCACCAGACTGAACTCGTAACCATCGCCCAGTTCATCCAGCCATGCGCGCGCGTCTTCTTGCTTGTCCTTGTAATTCAAGCCGATAAGCCGCCCCATGCCCGACGCACCTAATTGCATGATAAATTCGTGTTCAGCGCGACACGAGACACACCAGGAAGCCCATACGTTGAGTATCCAAACCTGACCCTCGAATTCCGTTTCGGATACCTGGATCTCTGGCGAATCCAACCTTGGCAGGGTAAATTCAGGAACCGGTTTGCCGATCAATGGCGATGGAATAAGCCTGGGATCAAGTTTCAGACCATAGCCGAGTAAACCGACCACCACGATAAATATAAATAATGGGATAGCGTATCGCATCAGACAGCAACCTCCGCGTCAGCCGGGAGCTTCACTTTCGATCGTGAAAATTGCCGATAACGCCTGTCGCTGGCCGCGAACAACCCGCCGAGCGCCATGATTAACGTCCCAAGCCAGATCCAGCGGACGAAGGGCTTGTAATGGATACGAATTGCCCAACTTCCGTCGTCATCCAACTTTTCTCCCAGCGCGACAAACAGATCACGGGTGAACCCGGCGTCGATAGCCGCTTCGGTCATTGGCGATTTCTGTACGAGGTATATGCGTTTTTCAGGGGTTAATTCAGTCTTGAAATCACTGTTTTCCTTGGTGACGCTAAAGCTGCCACGGCTCGCCAGATAGTTATCGACCTGAACTTCGCGTACCCCGTTAAATACGAACTGGTAGCCGCCTACTTCATGTACATCTCCTGGAGCCATGCGCAAGTCTTTCTCGATCGAGTACAAACTGGTCAGGGTGATGCCGACGATAAGGAATACGATGCCGATGTGCCCGAGCACCATACCGTAATAGCCTGCCGGGGTAGCGCGTAGCGTTGTATAAAACGGCCTGCCTCGAAATCGATCGTATAGGGAGATCAGGATACTGCATACTATCCAAAACGCCATGGCCAGGCCGACAAATCCGGCCCAGAACCATTCGGGCAAGGTGAGGTTAACCGCCAGTGTTATCAACAGCACTACCAATACAGGTATTCGAAGCTTCGATACCAACCGCTGTGCAGAATCGTTTTTCCATCGAATCAACAAACCCAGACCCATAAGAATGCCAATCGGTGCCATCAGGCTCAAAAATACCAGGTTAAAGTAAGGCGGACCAACCGAAATTTTCCCACCCAGCGCGTCAATCGCTATGGGGTATAAGGTACCGAGCAATACCGCCCCGGTTGCTACCGAGAGGAATACATTGTTGAGCAACAGCGTCATTTCGCGCGATAGTAATTGGGTTTGCGATGCACTTTTTAACATCGGTGCGCGCCATGAATAAAGCGCCAGCGACCCGCCTATCACTACACCGAGAAAAGCCAGCATAAACAATCCACGTGATGGATCACTAGCGAAGGCATGCACCGAGGTGAGCACGCCTGAGCGTACCAGGAATGTACCCAGCAAGCTTAACGAAAATGTGAAAATAGCCAGCAACGAGGTCCAAGCCTTAAAGGTTCCTCGCTTTTCGGTAATCGCGAGGGAGTGTATCAATGCGGTACCCACCAACCACGGCATGAACGAGGAATTTTCTACCGGGTCCCAAAACCACCAGCCACCCCAGCCAAGTTCGTAATAAGCCCACCAGCTACCGAGTGAGTTACCAAGCGTTAAAAACAGCCAGGCTACTAAGGTCCAGGGACGTGCCCAACGCGCCCAGGCAGAATCTACCTGCCCGGATATCAGTGCTGCTATGGCAAATGCGAAAGCAACAGAAAATCCGACATAGCCCAGGTATAGCAGCGGTGGATGAAGCATAAGCCCCACATCCTGCAGCAATGGATTCAAATCACTGCCTTCCGCGATGGCTGGGAAAAGCCGTTCGAATGGGTTGGAGGTGACTAGTATGAATAGCATAAACCCGAAACCAACCAGACCCATCACGCCGATTACACGTGCGCGCATTACGTCTGGCACGTTAGGGGTGAATAGCGCCACGGCCGCGGTCCATAGGGACAGAACCAGCGCCCATAATAGCAACGAGCCTTCATGCCCACCCCATACCCCGGAAATCAGGTACTGCACGGGTAATCTGGTATTGGAATTCATCGCCACGTAAAGCACCGAAAAATCGTTCTGGAGAAAAGCCCAGGTCAGGCTGGCAAATGCTATAGAAACAAAAAATAGCTGCCCGTAAGCGCTAGGTTTCGCCATCGCGATCCACGGCTTTATACCGAGTTGCGCCCCCACCAGCGGCAGCACTGATTGAACAATTGTCATGATCAGGGCAAGAATAAGTGCAAAGTGACCAATTTCTGGAATCATTGAGAAGTTTCTCCGGTTTTTTTCATTGCTTCCGCCAATTCGGACGGCATATAGTTTTCATCGTGCTTGGCCAACACTTCCTGTGCGACGAAGGCTCCATCGTCGCCAATCCGTCCATTTGCGACTATCCCCTGCTCCTCGCGGAACAGGTCGGGTAAAAGACCAGTGTAATATACCGTTACCTGGTTCTCGTTGTCGTTCAGATCGAATTGCACGGTCAAACCATCGCCGGGGCGACTAACGCTGCCCGCGACCACCATACCACCCAAACGAAATAATTTATTCTTCGGCGCCTTGCCCTCTACCACTTCGGTAGGGGAAAAGAAAAACACGATATTTTCATTTAGCGATTTGAGCGCGAAACCAAGTCCGGTTGCAATACCAATTACCATCAGCAGAATCAGTGCGAGTCTTTTTTTACGGGCAGGAGTCATGTTATTTGCCCCCGTCGCGATAGCGTCGTTTCAATTGTCGTAATACCTCTTTGTGTCGCCGTCCCGGTAAATACCAGTTCAGCCATAAAATAATCGCGGTTAGCCCATACGAGGGCCATACGTAAATCGCGTATCCACCCATTTCAAAAAACTCTGACATGTTTATTCCTCACTTAGTTCCTCGACCCACTTACTATTTCGCTCACGTTGCAATAGTTCTGCGCGGCAGCTTCGAAACAGGGTAAGTACATAGTAAACCTGGAATGAGAGCGCCATCAGCAAAAGTGGGATCAACATGCTCCAGTGAATCGAAGGTTTGTCAAACTTGGTTATCGTCGGACCTTGATGCAACGAATTCCACCACTCTACAGAAAAATGAATAATCGGAATATTTATCACCCCTACTATGGCCAGAATAGCAACCGCTCTTGCCGCGACTCGCTTGTCTTCGATCGCGTTATGCAGACCGATAATACCGAGATACAAAAACAGCAGAATCAGTTCCGAAGTCAGGCGTGCGTCCCATACCCACCAGGTTCCCCACATCGGTTTACCCCAGAGCGAGCCAGTGACAAGCGCGAGAAATGTGAAACTCGCCCCGATCGGTGCGCTGCTAATCAAAACCACTTCGGCCAGTTTCATACGCCAGACAATGATTACGACCCCGCAAAAGGCCATGGTTACGTAGATAAATAACGACATCCAGGCTGAAGGCACATGAATAAAGATGATGCGATAGCTATCGCCCTGCTGGTAATCTGGCGGTGATAGTACCAGCCCACCGTAAAGCCCCGTGATCACTAATAACGCAAACAGACCACTTAGCCAGGGTAGCCACTTACCCGCAAATCGGTAAAAATGCGGTGGTGAGCCTAGTTTATGAAACCACAAAAACATTCTACGGAGCCTCTGGCTAATCCTGAATTATCTAGATATGAAGTTAAAATTCACCAAATCAAGACGCCAATCGCAAGTAATTACTGATCGATTGGCAACACGGGCGACAATGGGTTGGTGCTGTCCATAATCCCGTTGTCCCGAGGTCTCGATATTAGTGAATAGATGTTGATTCATGAGTTGCTCGGAGGCTGCCTAACTCATACTCATTCGAAGTGCAGCAGCGGTTGCCCAGGGCGACAAAGAGGCCGCCATAAACAAAAATGCCAGCAACATGTTAATTTGTGCTGACACATCCAGACCTACTGCAGCACTCGAAATCGCGCTGGTGGCAAAGATCAAAATTGGCACGTAGAGTGGCAGTACCAAAAGCGAAAGGATTATGCCGCCTTTTGGCAACCCAACCGTTAAGGCTACACCAATCGATCCAAGCAAACTCAATATCGGCGTTCCTATCAGTATGGTTAATAACAATATGCCCTGGGCCGCCGGCGGCATACCGAGCATTTCTGCCAGCACTGGCGCTATCAGTAACAAAGGGATACCGGTCACGAGCCAATGTGCGCACACTTTGGCAAACACCAGCACCGGTACCGGGTGCGCACTGAGTAATAATTGTTCGAGCGAGCCA
Source organism: uncultured Gammaproteobacteria bacterium (assembly GCA_964544945.1). GTDB lineage: Bacteria > Pseudomonadota > Gammaproteobacteria. The sequence continues at coordinate 9,675 of CAZJEJ010000040.1, forward strand.
TCGTCGAAGTCAGAACGGAAAATACTGTCTAGCGACAACATCGCGGCGAGCAGGGCTGCCACCCAGATAATACCCGGAGCTATAGTCTGGAGCAGTGTCGGTAGCGGCCCGATTGCGAGCGGGAATAGTGATATTACCAGCACGAAAAACAGTAACGGGTTGGCAAACTCGGCGCGATTACGAAACGCCAGGGTCAGATCGCGTCGTAGCAGGTAAACAAAAGCTTGCGTGAGGGACAGCCGGTTCATGCGCTTAACTCGAGGTGTTGCACCTGTTTTTCGGGCATTTCAATGACGTGATGTGAGGTCATCACGATCAGCCCCTGATTATCTAAATGTTCTACGAACAGCGATTTAAAAAGCCCCATACTGGCCACATCGAGTGAGGTGAATGGTTCATCCAGAATCCATAGTTCGGAGTCGGTCACGAGCAGTCGCCCGAGCGCCAGTCGGCGCTTTTGCCCGGCTGACAAATTGCGTACCTCGGTATCGCCATAACGATAGAGATTGACACGATCCAGCGCCGTATCCAGATCTATCCCTGAGGGTTTACCCATCGCCTGCACCAGGCGCAGGTTTTCGAGACAGGTGAGTTCACGTTTTACCCCATCGTGATGGCCGACATAATTGACCTGTTCGTAATAATCTGCGGTTAACTTCTGGATCGATTTTCCCCGCCACAGAACTTCACCCTCGTCCGCCAGTTTCAATCCAGTAAGAATCCGCAGTAAACTGGTCTTACCACTACCATTTGGGCCCTCAACTAACAACATTTGCCCGGTTTCGAGCGATAAATTAATATGCTCGAATAGTACTCTGTCATCGCGAATGCAGGCGAGGTTGTTAAGTTCAAGTGGGCTAGTGTCAGACATGGGCAGGTCAAATAATGTGCGCGCAGGCTAACCAAAAATGAGGTTAAGCACAATCCAATAAGTTGACATTGATCAAACAAAGTTCGATTAAACAGGCTAGTACCTGCTAAAATGAATGCCCGTTAATATCGAGGTTATTGCCATGACCGCGACCGAACGATTGATTACCCAGCATATTAGGGAATACGAATCACGCCTCAGACACATCGATGAATTATTTGAACGCGCCCACACCGCCACTGAAAAATTCGGTACCGGCCACGCGTCGAAAAACGAGTTAAACCAATATCAGGTACAACGCACGGAACTCACCAGTCAAACCGATCAGCTAAAGAGAATACCAGTGAGTGACTGGCGAAAAGAAATGATTAAATCAGCCGGTCCTATGGCTGTGTGGGATTTTCTCGCCCAGGAACTGGAAGACTTCGTCGAACGCCACGAGAAAAGCTGACCAGGTAAATTTTTAGGACCAGGCTTGAAACGTTTGGTGGTATAAAGAAATATCGAGTATTGCTAGCGGAATCGTGCCGGTAAAAAAATAATTCGGCGATGAACTGGAATGCGAATACAGGTATCGTTATACGATCTCCATAAAATTACGATAAAGCGTCCCGGCACATCGCAGAAAACCTGCCATGTGGCTATCGGCCTCAAAATCCAACGAAGCCAGTGCCCCTGGGCCCAGGGTCGATTCGAGTGCTGCCCGATAGGCGGGTACTTCACCCCAGTTGGATACGGTATCGGCTTCGATTTCGACATGATATTGCATCGACCATGCATTCGCGCCGACACGCAGAGCCTGAACCTGGCAAGCGTCGGAACTGGCTAAAACAATGGCATTTTCGGGAATTTCTTCAACACAAACAGAATGCCATTGTAAGCATTTTTGCCTGTCGGGCATTCCCTCGAACAACACATCACTTTTACCTGCTTCGGTGAGCGCGACATCTAACACGCCGATTTCCGGTGAACCCAGTAATGCGCACTTCCCACCCATCGCTTCGGCGAGTAGCTGATGGCCAAGGCAGAGACCCAGATAGGGTTTGTTCAATTCACCCACCCATCGACTAATCGCGGCTTTTTCCGTGATGAGCCAGGGGTATTCATCGGTATCCCAGACATCCATCGGTCCACCCATGACCCACAGCGCATCGTAGTTTTCCAATGGGGGGATTTCCTCACCATGCTGTAAATTGACGACGTGCCACTCAACCCGGTCTTCCGCCAGAAAGGCGCGTAATGAACCAGGGTGTTCACAATCGATGTGTTGAAACACAAGGAGTCGCACTGTTTATTCCCGACCGACCAGCAAATGGAAAGCTATAATCAAATACTTCACCTACCCTCTCAGATATTCATTTTTCGGGTCGAAAAGCGGCTTTGAATATAGTTCTGCAGGAATCATTTCACCCAGAATTTCAATTTCTACACGCCTGCCTTCCTCGATCAACTCGACCGGCAGGAATCCGTAAGCAATGCTTTTTTGCGTAGTATGCGAATACCCACCTGAAGTCACGAATCCAACCACCTCACCCTCGTGCCAGACCGGCTCGTAGGCGACGGCATCTGCATCCTTTGCCTCTACCACGAAGGTGCATAAGCGACGTTCGACGCCTGCTTCCTTCTCTGCCAGCGCGGCCTGCTTACCGATGAAATCCCTGGTCTTGTTATAGTCGACGAATCGATCGAGGCCAGTTTCCATCGGCGTGTAGTCGGGTTTGAATTCACGCATCCAGGAACCAAAAGACTTGTCCAGGCGTAGGCTCATCATCGCGCGCATCCCAAATGGGCGTAGCCCGAGATCTTTACCCGCATCGCTCAGAATCTGATATAGAGCCACCTGGTGATGCATTGGTACATATATTTCGTAACCCCGATCACCGGTATAACTCACGCGCTGCACGATGGCCTGGCATTGTCCGACCTCGATTTCGCGCACCGCCAGAAACGGAAAAGCCTCGTTCGAAACGTCAGCGCGGGTGACACCTTGCAGCAATTCTCGCGCCCTGGGGCCCGCGATTTGAAACCCGATACGCGTCCTGGATACATTTTCTATACTGACACCCTGCCCGGGCAAATGCTGTTCGAACCAACGCATATGGTAAGCCTGTGCGCCAAACGACCCCGTGACCTGGAATACATCGGGTCGAATTTGCGCGACGGTGAAATCGCCGATTATTTTGCCCTTAGGGCTAAGCATCGGATTAAGACTCAGGCGCCCCGGTTTTGGGATTTTTCCAGCCATAATGGTATCGAGGTATTCAAAGGCACCGGGGCCTGCAATTTCATACTTGCCGAAGTTATGCACTTCGTTGATGCCAACCGCGTTACGAACCGCGTGGCATTCTTCGGCTACGGTCGTGAATGCATTGGAACGTCGAAACGTGGGAATTTCGTAAGGCTCCTCGCCTTCAGGCGCAAAATAATTGACTTGCTCCATACCATAAGCCGAGCCAAAAACTGCATTTTGTTGCTGCCAGATACCGTAAGCTGGCGTGGTATCGAGTGGTCGCGCAGCAGGTAATTCTTCGTTTGGATAAGATACCGCGAAGCGCTTCTGGTAATTCTCGCGTACTTTCAGGCGAGTGTAGGAACCCGTGCAATAATTGCCAAAGCGTGCGACGTCCATCGCGAATACATCGCGCGAGGGCTCGCCTTCGACCATCCATTCGGCGAGCGTCAGACCCACGCCACCACCCTGGCTGAAACCGGCCATTACCGCGCAGGCCGACCAGTAATTGCGCAACCCTGGTACCGGCCCTACCAACGGGTTACCGTCGGGTGCAAAGGTAAAAGGACCGTTGACGATAGTTTTGATTCCTGCTTCGGCAAGTACCGGGTACCGGTGAAACGCGATCTCCATCGAATCACCGATTCGATCGAGGTTTTCGCTCAACAATTCGTGGCCAAAGTCCCAGGGCGTACCATCCACCGCCCAGGGTTCGCAATTCTGCTCGTAAAACCCTATCACCAGGCCCCTGCCTTCCTGACGCAGATAGCTCTCACCCTCTGGATCCATGACGTGTGGTAATTCCTTTTCGTGATTAAATACTTCGGGAATGTCGTCGGTGGCGAAATACTGGTGTTCCATTGCGTGCAGGGGCAGGTAAACCCCGGCCATATTACCCACTTCGCGCGCCCATAGGCCGGCCGCGTTGACCAGGTGCTCGGTCACGATAGTGCCCTGCTCGGTAACCACCTGCCAACTGCCGTCGGCCAGAGGAATGGTTTCCAGTACGCGGTTACGTAATACGATTTCCGCCCCCTGCTTTTGTGCAGCCTTCGCATAAGCATGCGTGGTGCCGGATGGGTCAAGGTGTCCATCGAGTGGGTCGTACAGCGCACCGAGTATACCGTCGGTATTGGTAATCGGGCTAAGTTCGCGTATTTCAGCCGGGGTCACGAGATTAGTATCGAGCCCCATATGACGATGCATAGCGCGTGCCGCCTTAAGGAAATCCATACGCTCGGGTGTGCCCGCAAGGGTGAGGCCGCCAACGTGATGCAGGCTACACGACTGCCCGGTTATTTCCTCCAGCTCACGATACAACCCAATGGTATAACCCTGCAGCGCGGCCATGTTGGTATCGGCGTTGAGGGTATGGAATCCGCCGGCGGCGTGCCAGGTCGACCCCGAGGTAAGCTCGGAGCGTTCGATCAGTACGACGTCCTGCCAACCCAGCCTGGTGAGGTGGTAAATAACGCTGCAACCGACCACTCCACCACCGATAACAACCACTTGTGCATGAGATTTCAATTTACACCTCCAATTATTATTTTTTTCTGCAATTGCGACCATCTACTTGCATTCATCGACCAGGCCCTCTGTTGTTTTGTGATTCTCGTGTGGATGAACAACGGCTATTCGGATCAAATCGTCAAAGCGTTCGATTAATTTACGAATGTGCTCAATACTGTTGATCGCCACGTATAAATGGCCGAGAAACAGGGTCGCGCGGTCTACCGATATAGAATTCGCGAATGCCGAGCGGTTCGACCCGCTTTTCGATATTACCTGCTGCAGGCGATGCCGAAAAAAATCTACGCGCTCCTGTAAATTCAACTTTGATTCTCTAGTTCGTTTCGGCGCTCAGAAACGTAAGCTTCAAGCGTCGATTTAGTCGATTCATCTATCTCGGGTGGCTCGTAGTCTTTGAGGCGTTGGCGATAAATTTTATTGGCGCGTTCGTACGCCGTTTTTTCGCCATTTTCACTCCAGGTTTCAAAGTTGCTCCAGTCGGATACGAGCGGTTCGTAAAAAGCCGTGGTGTAGTTCGCCATGGTATGACTGGTGGCAAAGAAATGTCCGCCGTGTCCGGCTTCACGAATCGCATCCAGCGCCAGGGTGGACTCATTCACTTCGATCGGTTGCAGGATCTGCGCCATCATTTGCAGCATATCGATATCGATGATAAATTTTTCAAACGAAGAACAAAGCCCGCCTTCGAGCCAGCCAGCAGCATGTTTGATAATCTGTGCATGTCCCATGACAGCACCCCATAGGGACATCTGCGATTCCCAGGCAGCCTGTGCATCGACACAATTGGATGCATTGGTATTCGAAGAGCGGAATGGGATATTGTAACGGCGCGCCAGTTGCCCGCTCGCAAGTGCGGCCCTGGTGTATTCGGGCGTACCAAATGCAGGGGACCCGCTGCGCATATCTGCGTTGGAAGTAAAGCCCCCATAAACCATCGGCGCGCCCGGGTTAACGATTTGCGACAGCGCGATAACACCTAACGCTTCTGCATTTTGTTGCGCCAATGCTCCGGCGAGCGTAATAGGGCACATAGCGCCTGCCAGGGTAAACGGAGTGACAATTGTTGGCTGACCGTTTTCTGCCATTTCGATCAGACCATCAAGCATCAACTCGTCGACACGCAACGGTGAATTGGTATTCACCACGGTGATGATGCTGGGCTCTGTTTTAAGTGTTTCCCTGTCTATACCGCGCGCAATCGCGGTCATTTCCAGGCCATCCTTAACCCTTCCACCACCGAGACAATAGAGTGTGAAAGGCCGATCAGTCAGCGTGAAAGCTGCGAGCGTGGCGTCGAGATGGCGCGTAGTCGGTGGAATATCGACTGGTTCGACCGGATAACCGCTGAAAAAATCGATTATGTCGAAACCCTGTGTTAGACGTAAAAAATTGCAATAGTCCTCGAAGTTGCCAGTGCGGCGTCCTCCTTCCAGATCGGAGCAATTGGGAGCACTCGAAACCGGGGTAAAATTAATCGCGTTTCGCCCAACCAGGCGGTTTCGCACAGGCTTGCGTGAGTGCATTATGAATTCAGACGGCACGGTTTGCAGTCGCTCCATCAGGCGCTCCCTGTCCAGATACACCAGCTTTAAATCCCAGTCGACCCTGGCACCATCCTGTTCATACAGGGCTAGCGCTTTTTCGTTTAGTACTTCAAGGCCTATATCTTCCAGTATTCGCATCGACGCATCGTGGATCAAATCGAGTTCTGGTTCGCCCAATATTTCGATCGGCGCATAGTTATTGAATAGCTGTTTGGCTTCCTTTTTTACAAGCTGACTGGGGCTTCTGGCTTCCCGTCTGCGAATTTTTCTTCGGCTCATGATGTAATCCGCCTGATCGATGCGGCGATAGTATTTTAAGCAGTGGTAAACGTCCACTATTGTAAGCGTTGTTCTTTATAAACATCTTTGTTTACATTGCACCTCAATATTTCATTTGAGCCGTGTCGTTAACAACTAAGCGCAATCCCCACTTGATTAATCCCCACTGGGACGGCATTGTGTGTCGGTTGGTATGACAACCTCTTCGTACTAAATGAACTTATGATTAACTTAAACAAATGAAGGTATTTTCGTCAACCCCCGATCCATCGAATCGCTTCATCGCCTGCGGCATGTATGCCTTCACCGACGATTTAAGATCTGCATGGCAAACCCTGTTCGATCTTTTTTTCCAATGTTTCGAGTCACCTTATCCCTATGAACCCGCGCTGCGATTCGATACTGGTCAAGGGTTGATGCGCGACCCACAACTGCTGATCGGACAAACCTGTGGCTACCCGTTAATACGTAAATTAATCGATGCTGTCACCCCGGTATGCGCACCCGTAATAGACGTTACCGGATGTGAGGGCAAGTACTACTCGAGTGTTCTGATCGTTCCTGAAAATAGCAAAATCGAATCACTGGCCGATTGTTACCAGGGAATTGCAGCGATTAACCATAGGGATTCGAATAGCGGCATGAATGTACTGCGACATGCGATCGCTCCATTGAGTCATGCCAAAGCCTATTTTTCCACTGTCAGGGAAACGGGATCACACTTGCATAGCCTTACTGAGGTAGCCGAGGGCAAGACGCACATCGCGGCAATTGATGCCGTCAGCTACAGTTACATCCAGGATGCGTGGCCCGAACTGGCGGCTCGCGTGCGCAGCATCGGTTATACCGAAAAAACCTGTGGCTTACCCTTCGTGATACCCCGTGCAATATCGAGTCAGCTCGATAAGAATCATGTCACCGCCTGTTTTAACGAAGCGACACTCAAAATGCCTGATCGATTTCAACACCTCCTTCGCCTGCGGGGATTTGAGCGTGTCGATATAGACGAATACCAGGGTATGCTCGATCTGGAAAAGCACGCCCATCAAGCTGGATATTCAAGTCTCAGCTAATCGTTGTCGAATCGGCATACCTCCACTAGACTCTGCTCATATTTTATATTCGTAGGATATTCGCCACTTCGGTACAGCGAGTCACGCTATGTGGAAAGACTTATCAGCCTCCTGGGCAATTTTACTTGGCGTTGGTTTCATGATGGTCGCCAATGGCTTGCAGGGAACCCTCCTCGGGGTACGGGCAAATATCGAGGGGTTTTCCACCTTTGCCACCGGCATCATGATGTCGGGTTATTTTATCGGTATTTTTATAGGTTCGTTGCTCGCCCCGTTACTGGTAAAAAGAGTGGGGCACATCCGTGTATTTTCCGCGCTCGCTTCGCTGGCTTCGATTTCGATCCTGTTTCACGGGGTATATGTTGACCTGGTGGTGTGGATGCTGATGCGCATTGTCACTGGCATTTCTTTCGCTGGTTTTTTCGTGGTGACCGAAAGCTGGTTAAATGACCGCGCCAGCAACCAGACCCGGGGTAAGATTCTTTCTGTTTATATGTTAATCGTCACCTTCGGTATGGGGTCAGGACAATTTCTGCTAAACCTGGCACAACCCCAGGCAATTGACCTGTTTATCCTGATATCGGTGATCATATCTTTTGGTCTGATCCCAATATTACTCACCGCCAAACCAGCACCGGTATTCGGCATTTCGGAGAAAATGTCTGTTTTTGAACTCTACAAAGCATCACCGTTGGCTGTTATTGGTAACTATCTGACGGGTATGGCGCACGGCACTATTTTTGGACTCGGTGCCATATACGCGAGTGCAGTACTGGTCGATATCAAATCAATATCGTGGTTTATGGCCAGCTTCCTGATCGGTAACCTGATCACTCAATGGCCGATTGGTTATATATCTGATCGTGTCAGTCGACGCGTGGTGATGGCGACGCTATCGATGGTATCAATCGTATTCAGTATCCTCGCCGCTCTAACCCCCAAAGACAGCCTGCTTTTTTACCTGTGGATCGTGTTTCTCGGGGGCGCCGCGCTGCCAATGTACTCGATCTGTATCGCCTACGCCAACGACCGCCTCGAACCACGACAAATAGTGGCTGCTAGTGGCAGTCTGGTTATGGTGGCTGGTATAGGCTTGAGTACTGGTCCAATATTGTCCGCTTTATTTATGGATCTTTACGGTATGGTGTTTTTCTTCTGGGGCATCGTGACATTTTTTGCCTTATTACTGATTTTCACCGTGATACGCATTACTTCGACGGAAGGTCTTGCGGTCGAGGATCAGACGCATTTGATCGCCAGTGGTACGATTGGCACACCTATCGCTGAGTTTAATGCTCCCGATGCGATCCATTACGCCGAAGCAGTCGCAAACCAGGAAGCGGGGCTACTCGATCAACAAGAAGATGGCGCCGAAAGATCCCTGTAGTATTTCCGGTCGTATGAGTCAGCGCTATAAACGAGTATCAAATTGAAAATAGCCGAAACAGACCGCCTGGAGATTCGCTGGCTGGAGATTAGCGATGCCGCATTTATTCTCAAGTTGGTGAACCAACCTTCATGGTTACGCCATATCGGCGACAAGGGAGTGAAAACCATACAGGATGCCGAGAACTACATTCTGCGCGGTCCGGTCGACATGTACCACAGATTGGGTTTCGGTATGTATCGGGTTGAGCTGAAGCATAATGAAAAACCTGTGGGGATTTGTGGATTGATCAAACGCGATACGCTGGATGATATAGATTTAGGGTTTGCTTTCCTGCCCGAGTACTGGGGTAAAGGCTACGCATTCGAATCGGCATCTGCTGTCATGCGACACGCAAAACAGGTTTTGAAAAAGGTACGAGTGGCGGCAATCACCACGTCAGAAAACCATTCATCGATCAAATTACTCGAAAAGCTCGGATTTCGTTTCGAGCGCGAGATAAATCAGGACGATGATAATGCCTTAAGGCTCTTTGCCTGTCCGTAGACCCAGGCAGGGCCGAATTCATTCGGTCAAAATAACCCATTGGTCGAATGAATTCGACCCTACAGGCACAAAAAAGCCCCGCAGCAAGCGGGG